>JAFSDN010000017.1 GCA_017436245.1 Clostridia bacterium | reverse complement strand
ACTCCCTTCTTCACAAACTACAGACCCCAGTTCTACTTCAGAACAACTGACGTTACAGGTGTTGTTAACCTTCCTGAAGGCACAGAAATGTGTATGCCCGGTGATAACGTTACGATGACTGTTGAACTTACAACAACAATCGCTGTTGAAGAAGGTCTCCGTTTCGCTATCCGTGAAGGTGGACGTACAGTTGGTTCGGGCGTTGTTACAGAAATCATCGAGTAATTTCGCTCAAGATTTGATGTGATTTTTCAGACAGGTCATCTGACCGGTGACCTGTCCGTAATCATATAAAATAGTGAAAATAGCCCCTTAACTCTTAATGTCGAAAAAATGTAACTTTTTTGTAAACAAATTGTAATGTTTTTTCGAAAAAGGCTATTGACAAAACTCCTGATTGGAGTTACAATGATTTTGAAAAGATTAAATATTTTTTTAGGAGGGACTATCATGAAGTCTTTTAACAAAATGAAGATCGGTGCGGTAGTTATGGCTGCTGCTATGCTCGTATCTTCTGTAAGTGCATTTGCTTGCGCAAATGATAAGTTCATTGCTTACGACCAGATTCCTGATGTAAACGGTCTGTACGGCAAAATTTACAAGTGTCCTGAAAAGGATGAACTCATCAGAGAAACTGTTGCTGCTAAGGATGTAGAGTGGAAGCATGCTTTCTATGAAGCTGAATATCCCCACAGAGAAATCAAGCAGCTCTGGCTTGAAGGTAACGCTACAGGCCTTACACTTTTCGAAGGCACATATGCTGACGTTAACGTAAAAGAACTCCCCGATTTCTGGGAAGCTAAGATTCCTTACATAGTATACAACAGAGTATACTCAGACTTCACAGGTGCTTTTGAAAGAACAAACGTTCTTAAGACAAACCTCAAGACAGCTCCTGTTGAAAGAGAATGGGTTAAGAAGGGCTTTGACAAGTACGTTGTTGAAGACGGCGTAGTTAAAGACTATTCACATGTATACGGCCTTTATGATGAAAAGGTTGATTTCACATGGCACACAATTGCTAACCTTGCTGAAGCATACTGGGCTGAAGTTTACAAGAACAACACATCTTGGGAAGCTTTCAAGGCTGGTAAGCTCGACGGTGCTTATGCACTCTTTGAAAATGCAATCAATCGTGTAAGCTGGCTCGAACTTGCTGGTCCTGACTATGTAACAGGCGGCATTAACAAGTTCCAGCCCTTCGAAAAGATCGTTGCTGGCAGCCCTGCTGAATGGTATGATGATCTTCTCGTTTCAGACAACAAGCTCACACTTCCCGACTACAACGATGCAGTATATGCTCACCTCCAGCTCGCTGGTTCTGACGCTGAATATCAGACAAAGAACACAGCTGACACTGAATGGGTAACTGTTGGTTACGAACTTGCTGCTCCTTACAGATACATCCAGGTTCTTTCTGTTGATGGCGTTCTTATGGACGGTAGCGAAGTTGAAATCGTTGGCTACGAAGTTGAAAAAGAAGAAGTTGTTGACATCTTTGGAGATATGCCTGACAGAATTCAGGTAATCGAAAAGGATAAGGAACAGACTGGTTATGACTGGTCAATGAGCTATGACTACGTTCTCACACCTTTCACATCAGAAGTTGCTAAGAACATTGATGAAACATATACTTACGGTGTTGTTGAAGATTACCTCAGAGAAACAAAGCTCTATCAGGCTGACATCCTTGCTGATGATGCTTCAAGAGAGCTCAGATTCGTTAAGGTTACAACAGAACCCGGCAAGACAGTTCTTCCCTACATCTGGAGATATGCTGGCGGTTACGCTGATCCCAAGGTAGAATGGAAGACAGCATTTGCTGAAGCTGCTAAGCCTTATGAAATCTACGAAGAAAAGTTTGTTGATGGTATCGCAACAGGTGTATATCGTCCCACAGGCAGATATGCTGAAGATACTCCTTCAGTTTCAACTGTAATGGGTCAGCCCAGAATTCTCACAGTTATTCTTGAGGACACAACAAATGTTTCTAACCTCAAGCAGGAACTCATCAATGCTGGTTATGACTTCATCATCGCTGGTGACAGACTGAACGTAGTTGTTCCCGCTGAACTCTACGATGGTTACTATGGTGTTGAAACAATCGAGAATGAAATTGACAGAATTATCAACAACGTAACAGTTGTTATCGAATAATAATTGTCATAAAAGAGTTTAATAAAAAAAGGGAACTTTAATTAGTTCCCTTTTTTTCTAAAATTTATTCGAGGTGATGTTTCATGCTTAAAAAAATAATTGCCTTAACGCTGGTAATGATTATGCTTTTTAGCACAAATGCCTTTGCATCCACATTTTTTATCGACAGCCGAGCGTTCATTGAAGCAAGAAAAGGTGTTATGGTAAAAATACCGGCCCTTATGTATCACAAGGTTTCTGATAATCCGGCTGAGTTTAATGATTTTGTTGTTACAAGTCAGATGCTTGCAGAGGATTTTGCCGAGATAAAGGCAAGAGGATACAGCCCTGTTTTTGCCAGTGAGTATTTTGAGATAAAAAAGCATACCGAAAATCTTCTTGATAATCATAATTATAAGATTGTTGCTGAATTCTTCAGAAAGAATCCTAAGCCTATTATCATAACATTTGATGATGGATATAAGGGCATTTATACCAATGCTCTTCCTCTGATGAAGGAATATAACTTCAAGGTTAATTTTTATATCTGCGGCGAATTGATTGACAAGATGAATCCCGAATACTGCACATGGGAGGAAATCAAGGCTCTCAACGAAAGCGGTCTTGCGGAAATAGGTAACCATACTTATGCACTTCACGCAAAGACAAGAGACGAGCTTGCTCCCATGTATCAGTCAGACTTCTCTGCAATTCTGGCTGATATAAACAAAAACAGAGCGGTTATAAAAGAAAAAACAGGTATTGACAGCACGGTGTTTTCATTCCCTTACGGCTTGTATGACATTAATGCCATTGCAGGTCTGAAAAATGCAGGTTACAGAGCTTTTATTTCAACCGATTTCAGAGTGAACAGAGTTGATGATAAGCATGTGACCCTTGGCAGATTTAATCGTGACAGTCAGGTTTCAACAAAGGATTTCTTTGACCTTGTTGACAGAAAATGCAATGAAATTTGATTTTTGGGGCTGTTGCATTTAGCGCAGACCGTTCAAAGAAATAAAAACTATGTTAAATAGTTTTTAGAATGATTTTAATATGGTGTAAAGGTTGAAATTCGCCAAATCTTGGCGAATTTCTCTTTATTATAGCCCTTTGAACTATCCGCGAAACTCACCGCTTGACGTACACAAGTACGCCTGCGGGCAGGGTAAAATGCGATACAACCGCATTTTACTTTGTTTCACGAATTCTGCATCTAAATTCATTCGCCCCTTTTTGCGTACTCTGGCATTTAATAATTCGGCACAGTAAAGGGAAATTTGTGCTGAGAAAAAGGTTGTATTTGCGGAAAATATGTGGTATAATGAATTCAACGAAGTTGAATTCAGCTAAATTCGCTAACACGAGCTAAATTGAGCACGCTCAGCGAAATTGTCTGCGGCAACTAAATGTGCTTCGCACGCTGAAAGCGAGTTTAATTTAGCTGTAAACAGTGGTCTTTGATATGTTTACCGAAACTATAACAGAAATATGTAGAATTGCTTGCGGAAACGGATGTTGTAAAAATGAAATTTCCTAATGAAACAAATCGAATTCTTCGGGCTTTTTCTTTTGTGCCTGCCTATATTGTCGTTTTGTGGCTGATAGTTTTTGCTTGCATACAGCTTACGGAGCCATATGAACGTTACGAGGATGCTGTTGGGGTTGAGGAACCGATTGCTTGTGTAAATGAGCAAACTTCGGAAACTGAGGCTTTGGGCAGAATTGACGAAAACGGAAAAATTGATATTAATACGGCAAACAGCAAGCGACTTGAACAATTGCCTGAAATCGGTCCTGTTAAGGCGAGAAAGATTATTGAAACCAGAGCTTTGATGGGTGGTTTCAGAACGGTTGATGATTTGCTGAATGTTGATGGCATTGGTGAAAAGACTCTTGAAGGATTGAGAGAGCTTGTTGTTGTTTTGTAATATATATATGAAAATTATGCATATGCTTGACTATGAGGAAAGCAAAGATAAGAAATATAAATGGAGGATTGATGAAAATGATAAAGGATTATCCGCTTTATGACGTGCCTGTTTTTAAGAACGTGAAGGAGTTTATTGACTTGGTTGGCGAAAAGTATGCTGACGAGACAGCCTTTTTGTTTGAAAGAAACGGTGAAGATATTGGTGTCAGCTATGAACAACTTAGACGTGATATTTATGCTTTGGGAACATATTTTTACACTGTGGGTCTTGAAGACGGCGACAGAATTGCCGTTATGGGTGAAAACAGCTACGAATGGATAATAACATACTTTGCAACGGTTAATACGTCAAAGGTTATTGTTCCCATTGACAAGGAGCTTGGTGCACCTGAGGTTGCCAATCTCATTAACAGCAGCGGAGCAAAGCTGTTTGTTTATGCCGATACAAAGGCTAAGTTAATTGATGAAGCGAAGGCAAATATGGCAGGTGTAGAGACGTATATCCCAATGAGCCAATTCGGAGATATTATTGAAAAGGGCAACGAAATGCTTGAAGCGGGCGACTCAAGATATGAGAATAACAAAATTGATGTTGAGGCCCTTTGCACAATCATTTATACCTCGGGTACAACAGGCGACCCCAAGGGTGTTATGCTCAACCACAGAAATCTTGCTTTTGATACTGTGAACAGCTGTCGGAACTTTGTTCAGCCAAACGGCTCGGTGCTTGTTCTGCCAATTCATCACACCTTTGGTTTTACAGCGAGTGTTCTTTGTCAGCTTTGCAGAGGCTATTTTGTTTATATCAACAACAGCCTGAAAAATATTTTGAAGGATATTGAAAAGTCGCACCCAAGACATCTTTGCGTTGTTCCCCTCTTTGTTGAAACCTTCTACAAGAGTCTTTGGCGTACAGTCAAAAAGCAGGGCAAGGATAAGCTGCTGAAAAAAATGATTACAGTCAGCAATGCTCTTCGCAAGGTGGGAATTGACCTTAGAAGTGTTCTGTTTAAGTCGGTAAAGAAGGGCTTTGGCGGAAATCTTGAAATGCTTATTGCAGGCGGTGCACCCCTTGACCTTAAATACGCAAAGGGCTTTGATGATTTGGGCATTGCAATCATAAACGGTTACGGAATCACAGAATGTTCGCCCATTGTTTCGGTTGACAGAAACAAAAAATATCTTTTTGCGGCGGCAGGCGTGCCAATTCCCAATACCGAGGTTAAAATCTATGAACCCAACGAGGACGGTGAGGGTGAAATCATTGTCAAGGGCGACCATGTTATGATGGGATACTACAACAATCCCGAAGCAACCAAAGCTGTTTTCCTTGACGGAGGCTGGTTCCGCACCGGTGACATCGGTACAATCGACGAAAACGGATTTATTCACGTAACCGGAAGAATCAAAAATATAATCATCCTCAGCAACGGTAAAAACGTATATCCCGAAGAAATTGAAAATGTAATTCTTCAAAACGTTGAAGGCGTAACCGAAGTTGTGGTTTATGGCGAAGACGACGTTATCTGTGCCGAAGTCTATACCGAAACACCAAACGAAAAAGACAGAATCAAAAAGGATATTCAGGCACTTAATGACAATTTGCCGCCTATGAAGCAGATTAAAAGAGTTCTGTTCAGGGATACTGAATTTGAAAAGACTACCACTAAAAAAATCAAGCGTCATGCCAGATAAAAAATTTTTCACTCATCTTGCACGATTTTTGCACACTCGCATACACAAAGTATAGCCTCGTGCTTGAAATCGCACAATCTAAGCAAAAATTTTGCTATCTGAGAATGGTGCAGAAAAACGCTACTTAAGTTGATACGAAGCCGAAGAATCTGAAGTGTGAGGTTCTTCGACTTCGCTCAACAGAATAAAAAGAAAGTGGAGAGCTGATATGGTTAATATTGGAAACGAATGGGACGAGCTCCTTGCGGGCGAATTTGAAAAGGAATACTATCTGAAGCTCCGTACCTTTCTTGCAAAGGAGTATAAAACAAGGACGGTCTACCCCGATATGTATGATATATTCAATGCGTTGAGGTATACATCATACAATGCGGTTAAGGTTGTTATAATCGGACAGGACCCCTATCACGGGCCGGGGCAGGCGCACGGACTCAGCTTTTCGGTGAAAAAGGGTGTTGAGCAGCCGCCGTCGCTGAAGAATATATTCAAGGAAATTCATGATGATTTGGGCATTGAAGTGCCGTCACATGGTGAGCTTGTGAAATGGGCAGAGCAGGGTGTTTTGCTTCTTAATGCTGTGCTGACGGTTCGGGCAGGTGAGGCAAACAGCCACAAAGGAATTGGCTGGGAGAATTTTACCGACAGGGTTATTGGTCTTTTGAATGAAAGGTCTGAGCCCATGGTTTTTCTCCTTTGGGGAGCAAATGCCAGACAAAAAAAGGCATTGATTACAAATTCTGCCCATGCGGTTTTTGAGACTGTTCATCCAAGCCCGTTGTCGGCATATAACGGTTTTTTTGGCTGTAAGCATTTTTCAAAGGCAAACGAATTCCTTGAAATGAACGGGAAAGAAGCAATCGACTGGTCGCTTGACTGAAAGTAACCACACTAACAATTCTGATGTGAAAGGATGTCTGAAATGTCAAGAAAAACAATAGATATACTTGGGGTGCAGGTTGACAGCATTGAATTTGAAAAAGCTGTTGATGTGGCTGAATCGCTGATGAAGTCGGAAAAAACTTCAATGATTTTTACGCCAAACCCCGAAATTATAATGTGTGCAAAGGACGACGGTGAGCTGAGGTCAATTCTCAACGCTGCTGATTTGTGTACGGCAGACGGAATTGGTGTTGTTTATGCATCACGGATTATGGGCAAGCCTGTTCCGGAAAGGGTTGCGGGCTTTGATGTGGTTTGCGCCCTGCTTGAAAGAGCGGCAAAAAGTGGCACGGGAGTATTTTTGTTTGGAGCAAAGCCCGGTGTTGCTGAAATTGCAAAAAAGAATCTTGAAGAAAAGCATCCGGGAATCAAAATTGTGGGAACACATGACGGATATTTTAAGGAAGAAGACGAAGCGGATATTGTTACACAAATAAATGAATCGGGTGCTCAGCTTCTTTTGGTTTGTCTTGGAGCACCCAAACAGGAAAAATGGATTGCAAAGCATAAGGATGAACTGAATGTAAATTTGTGCATGGGCGTCGGCGGAACCCTTGATGTGCTTGCGGGGACTGCAAAGCGCGCTCCAAAACTGTTCATCAGGCTTAACCTTGAGTGGTTTTACAGATTGCTGAAACAGCCAACAAGAATCGGCAGAATGATGGTTTTGCCCAAGTTTATTCTTGTTGTAAAAAAAGATAAAAAAGAAAAAGCAAAGCTTGAAAGGAAGAAGAAATAATGGTATATATGTTTCTTGCAAACGGTTTTGAAGAAACCGAGGCAATCGGATGCCTTGATGTTCTGCGCAGAGCAGAAATTGAAACTCAGACAGTTGGTGTGGGCGGAAAGGAAATAACAGGCAGTCACGGCATTACCATTGCTGCCGATATTGAAGCGGATGAGATTGATATTGCCCGTATTGAAGGAGTGATTCTGCCCGGCGGTATGCCGGGAACCCTTAATCTTCAGGCAGACGAGAGGGTTATTGATGCGGTTAAGTTTTGTGCTGATAACGGACACCTTGTTGCGGCAATTTGTGCGGCGCCTATGATTCCCGGTCAGCTTGGATTGCTTGAGGGCAAGATGGCGGTTTGTTATCCGGGCTTTGAGGAACATCTGACCGGTGCAAAAATCGAAAATGCACTTGTTGCAATTGACGGCAATTTTATAACGGCAAAGGGTGCAGGTGCATCCATGATGTTTGGCGCAAGAATTGCCGACTGGTTCAAAGCCGGCATGGGTCAGGATGTTCTTGAACAGATGCAGCATCCCACGGTTTAAGACGATGATGACACACAAAAAGAATGAATTCAGACGTCAGATAAAGGGCGTCAGATGGATGATTTTCTGGGTGGTTCTGGCTCAGTTTGCGGCAGAGGTTGCAGTTGAGGCGGTTTTCAGCTTTTTGAAAAATCCACCCCATGAATATATAAGAATTGCCATTGTTGAGGTTATTGCCATAGGCGTGCCGCTGATTATTTATGCACGGTCGGTATGGAACAGTCACGGGAAAAATGCAAAAAAAGAATTTGGAATGAACCGTTGCAAGCCACATCTGTTGCTTCTTGCGGCGGCGCTGGGCGTTTGCGGTCAGTTTGTGATGATTTTGCTTAATCTGCCCATGAATCTGCTTTTTGAGCAAACGGCAACGGTTGAAATGCCTGAGCCTGATGATGTGGGGCTTCTTTTGCTTGGAATTCTTGCTGTTGTTCTGATTCCTGCAATTCTGGAGGAATTCTGGATGCGGGGAGTTATTTTTTGTGCCTACAACAAAAGTAATACCGTTGCGGCGGTGTTTTTCACCAGTCTGATGTTTGCTCTTTTGCACATGAATGTTAATGATGTGCTTGGGTTTATGTTTATGGGTGTTGTGGCATCGGTTATAATGATAAAGTGCGATTCTTTGTATGCGGCAATGGTTTATCACGGGTTCAGCAATCTGACGGTGTTTTTGCTCAGTGATTTTATTTTACCCAATGTGACGGACAAAATATGGTTGCTGTTTGGTTTGGCTGTTTTGCTGTTTTTCCTGTTGTTTGCTCTGCTTCTGGTGAAAAAAAACAAGGCAAAGGCAAATAAGGTCTTCAAACCCGGCAGAGTGGTGGTCAACAGCTTGTTCAGCCTGCCTGTGGTGCTCAGCGTGGTTGTTGCGTTTATAAAATATTTTGTTTCAAAGGGAATTTAGTTTGTGGTGATTGAAATGAAAAAAAAGAGGTTTGAAAAATACTCAAAGACTTTGGGTGTTTTTTGCTTGATTGCGGCATTACTTTGCCTTTGGCTTGTCTTTGCTCTGGGAGACATTTTTGGTTGGTCAACCGACAAAACCAAGGTAAGAGTCAGCATTCCCGACGGCTGTTCGGTGAAGGAAATTGCCGATATTCTTGAAAATGAAGATATGGTTGATTCGGCAACCTTTTTTCGGCTGTATGTGAAGCTGAAGGGTGACAATCTTATGTTCAGAATGGGCGAGCATATTCTTGAAAGGGGTATGAGCTTTGGTGAGATTGTATACAAGCTCACAAGCAAGCCTGATGCGGAATTTAATACTGATGTGAAAATTACCATCCCCGAGGGCTATGAGGCAAGACAAATTGCAGACAGGCTTGCCGACGAAGGTCTTGTTGATAAGGAAGAATTTATGGAGGAGCTTGAATCGGGCGAGTTTGATTATTGGTTTGTGAAGGAGATTGAGCGAAAGGAAAACAGGCTGGAGGGTTATCTTTATCCTGCAACCTATGATATTTCGCCAAAGAACACCGAGCATGAAATTATCTGCAAAATGCTTGATGCCTTTGAAGCCAACATTGTTCCTGTATATAAGTCTGCTGAGACGGGTATGACTCTTGACCAGGTTGTGACCTTTGCATCCGTTGTGGAGCGTGAAGCCGCAAATGATGCTGAGCGGCCTGTTGTGGCTTCTGTGTTTCTGAACAGGATTGCAAAGGATATGACTCTCAGCTCTTGTGCAACGGTGCAGTATATCATCAAGGAGCGCAAGGATATTCTCAGCGAGAGTGATATAAGAATTAAGTCGGATTATAACACTTATATGAACAAGGGTCTGCCAATCGGGCCCATTGCTTCTCCGGGCTTGAATTCTGTTAAAGCGGCGTTGTATCCTGCAGATACCGATTATCTGTATTTTGCGGCGAGGGCGGACGGCAGTGAAAATGTTTTTGCCGAAACCGATGAGGAGCATATGAAAAATGTCAGGGAGCTTCAGGGCAAGTAGTTGCGGTTTGGAAAGTGAGGTCTTTGTTGCTTGAAAGCGTGGATTGAAGAAGACAATATAAATTATGAATATATTATCCGTTATCTGAGGGACACTATTCCCGAACGGAGCGGACACATTGCCGAGATGGAGGCTTATGCCAAGGAGCATGATGTGCCCATATCACAGCCTGAGAGCATCCGGTTTGTGGAGGTGCTTCTGAAAATTGCGGGAGCAAAGAGAATTCTTGAGCTTGGAACTGCCATAGGATATTCGGCAATCAGAATGACCAATGCCTGCGGGGCACAGGTTGTTACTGTTGAGCTTTCGGATGAAATGGCGGATGAAGCCCAAAAGAACTTTAAAATTGCCGGTATTGAAAACAAGGTGAAGCTCATCCGGGGCGATGCAAGGGAGGTTGTTGCCCGACTGCCTGAGGATGAGAAGTTTGATGTGATTTTTGTTGATGCGGCAAAGGGTCAGTACATGGAGTTCTTTAACCATTGCAACCGTCTGCTCCGAAAGGGCGGAGTTCTGATTTCGGACAATGTTCTATACAAGGGAATGACCGCAACCGATGAGCTTGTGGTCAGAAGAAAAATTACCATTGTGCGCAGACTGAGAGACTATCTTGAAATGCTCAAGGAAAACAAGAATTTCAGCACGGCGTTGTTGCCCATTGGCGACGGCGTTGCGTTGAGTTTTAAGGAGTGAATGTTGTGTTGCTTGGCGGTGACAACCTTAACAAACATAAGGATTTTAAAAAGAATTTTGATTTTATTCTGTTCTTTTTGACAATCATTGCGGCTGTGTTTGGGATTGTTATGATTTCGAGTGCGGCACCCTCGGCAGGAAAATATGTTGCTGTTCAGCTTGCTTCCCTGTGTATGGGGCTTGTTGCCATAGGGGTTCTGATTGTGCTTGACTATGACTATCTTGCAAATTTTGCGCCGCATCTTTATGTGATTTCGCTGATTTTGCTGATTCTGGTGCTGATTCCGGGAATCGGAACATATGAAAACGGTGCCCGAAGCTGGTTCAGATTTGGTTCCCTCATCGGTATTCAGCCTGCGGAGCTCGTGAAGCTGGCGTTTATCATTACCTTTGCAAAGCATCTTTCCTCTGTTGACGATTTGGTGAACAGACCAAAAAATGTGTTTATGCTTTTGCTTCATGCGGGTGTTTTGATTGGCTTGATTCTTTTACAGCCCGACTTTGGAACGGCTGTGGTTTTTGGTTGTATTATGCTTGTGATGCTGTTTGTTGCAAATCTGAGCTGGAAGTTTTTTGCCGCTGTGGGCGGCATTGCTGTTGCTGTTACTCCCATTGCGTGGATGTTTTTTCTTGCTCCTTATCAGAAGCAACGTATCATAAACCTTTTTAATCCTGAAAATGACCCCACGGGTACGGGGTTTCAGGTTGTGCAGTCAAAGATGGTCATTGGTTCGGGTCAGTTGTGGGGCAACGGATTGTATGAAGGAAGCAGTCAGTTTAACAACTTTCTGCCCGAAAGGCATACGGACTTT
>JAFSDN010000016.1 GCA_017436245.1 Clostridia bacterium | reverse complement strand
TCCATATCAATTTCGCCCAGGAGATTGGTTGCAAATGACGGGCAATGGTCGCCCACCATACAAATTATAACCTCACGGTCAGAATCCTCAAAATACTCCGTGAACGTTCTGAAAGCATCATCCGACAGCTTCATACATGACTGAAATTCGCTTATATCATCTGTATATTCTCCAAAATCGCCCTCCACCGTAATCAGGTCGTGTTCAGGGGTGTTAATATCCCAGTTTCCGTGGTTCTGAATGGTGAGCATATACATAAATCTGGGTGCATCGCCCATTTTTTCGTAATCTTCAAGCATCCTGCCGTAACAGAATTCATCCGTTGCATAGGGACGGTTTGCATACCGTTCTTTCGTTCCGAAATCAACGTCAAACAGCACCTTGTCAAAACCCAGCTTTGGATAAGCAACATTTCGTGAATAGTTCAGACTCTCGGCACAATGCGCCCCCCATGAGCTGTAACCCAAGGATTCCAAGAACCTCACAATGCTGTTGGCATCGGAAAAATCAAGATAGTTGAACGGAGTTATTCCCGGCATCATCTGAATTGTATTTGCAGTGAGAAGCTCATATTCGCTCTTGTTTGTGCCACCGCCCGTTCCTGCAATAACCGTTCTGCCCTTTTGAGTTTCGGGAAGGCTGTCAATAAAGGGCATTGCCGATGGCGTATCACCCAAATCAATTATATCCCTCATATCAAAAAAGGTTTCGTTCAGAATAAAAATAATGTCAGGCTTCCGTTCACCTGCTTTTGGTGATTTTGAATTGGTTCTGTCCGCAAGAGTGTCCTGAGAATAGTTTTCCGGCTTTGTAACCATTTCCATTGAGGTCTGAAAAACTTCAATGGAGCTTGCAACATAACCGTACTTGTAGTATGAATCCTCCCACGACCAGACAAAGGTGGTCTTGGGTTTAATTGAGTTTTCCCCAAAGTACACGGCATTAAAAAACACACCAAAGCAAGCAACAAAACAAAGGTCTCTGATTATTATATTTTTCAGCGCAAGCCTTTTTCCCCTTTCCATGCGGAACATCAGCACAACCAACGCCACAGAAATGCCAAAGGCAAGCAAAATTCCAAGCACATATCCCGTTATGGGAAAGGAATAGCTGTCCAGTACCGACATTGCCGTTCCCGCATTATACAAATCCTGCGTTGAAATGGGCGAATTCCTGAACATAAGGGTATAGAAATTTGCCACACTCAAAAATGTCAGCGGGATTGACATAATCAGCGAGGATAACCACCACCTCTGCAAAAACAGATACAAAAATGACGAAACCGCAAAAACGCTGACGGTGTTTATTATGGTATAGGTTATCCCATTCATATAAGGATTACGGTTTCCCGTTTCAAGACAAAAATAGATAACAAATGCATGAGCAAGTGCCAGAAAAAAGGTCTGGATGGGCTTTTTGTGTTCTTTCAAAAACGTCATACACTTTTTTCCTGCTCCGCAAAAGATATTTTTAATTCTTTCGTTCAATCAAGCTACCTCCCTGACGGATTTTTCATATATCTCACAAAATTAAAATCCAATATAACCAAGCCACTTAATCAAAAGGTCTGTCCACTGAGAATTATGTTCAAGAACCTTTGGGTCGTCGGTGGATATTGGCGTAACGCAAGCTCCAAGCCCATGTCTGCCATGAGGGAAAATATGCATTTCCACATCAACATTCTGCTTTTTCAGGGTTGTGGCATAAACATAGCTGTTGAGCACCGAAACGCCGCCATCCTCTGCCGTATGCCAGATAAACGCCTTGGGAGTTCGTTCCGATGCAATCATGTCAGGCTGCAAATCCTCACCAAAAAGTGCGTGCTTTTCTGCACCCAACAGATTACTTCCCGACCCAAGATGAGCAATGTCCTTTCCGAGAATACGAATCACGGGATAGCACAAAATCTGTGCATTGGGAACAAAATCTTCCTTTTCGATTTCATCCTGCTCAATTTCAATGTCAATATCGTCAAAATAAGTTGAAGTCAGAGCTGCCAGATGTCCACCTGCCGAGGAGCCCATAACAGCAATCTTATTTTTGTCAATCCCATACTTTTCGGCATAAAATCTTGCAAACTTAACCCCTCTTCTTGCATCAAGCAAAGGGCAGGGAAACCTGTGAGGACTGACACGGTAATCCACAACAAAGGCAACAAAGCCCTTTTCGGTGAGAAAACGTGCATAACCCTCGCCTTCATGCTCTGCTCTTACAGCATATCCGCCCCCGGAGAAAATAACAACAGCACCATCTCCTGTTTTGTTTTCGGGAGAGTATACAGTAATCTTCGGCACTTCCTCACACATTCCGGGAACAGTTTTCCACAAATCAAATACTTCTTTTTCCATAATATTCTCATCCCTTCAATTTATATTTAAAACAATCAACTGATTTCACACAAAATTTAAAAACATTATATCACAATGCACCGGAAAATGCAATTCAAAAATTTCATCTAAAATCTTCTGCAATATCAAAAAATGGGAACACACCTTTTTGCACAAAAGGTATGCTCCCCAAAGGCCCTTGTTTTTAGGGATGATACATATCATTTAAAACATTCAATTTGCCGTTTTCTATCTCCGCTTTATAATAATACCCAAATGTGTACTCCCTGAGGTTTGGAAAATATTCATCAGGCGTGTATGACATTTTTCTTCCCGCAGTCTCATATCCGGTAGGTTTACCCGTGTTGTCGAATCCCAATACGCCATACCTTATTTCCAGCTCATCACTCATTTCTAAAACAACCGAATCTTTTTTCATATATTTGTATACAATTGATTTTTCATTGTCTCTTGTTGGTTCAAAAAAAGTATAACTTGCTCCTGAGGAATCCCGCAAAAAACAACATCCATCCTCATCAGCAGTAGAATTATCAATGCTGAATGTTTCATTATTCATATTGATAACTTTGTTGGATGTAATCGCTTTCATATATTCATCATAGCTTATCTCAAGCGCTGGAACAATTTCAATTTTTCGTTTTTCCAAATCAACGTTTTTCACAAAACAATTAATACTGTAACTTTCTTTTCGGTCAATTTCCTTTGCCGAAGAATTTTTTTCAATAAAGTCAACATCCGATAGAACTCCATCATGTATATTATTTAAAGCATTATCTTTATCCTGTGTAGAACTTTTTGTACAAGATACAAAAAACACCATTACACTAACCAAAACCACAAAGCTCACATATTTTTTATTTTTCATCTGTTTCACCTCTTGATTTATGCAAACACAAACATAACTATTTTACACTTGTTATACTATAAGTTTATCACAAAGAGCCGCAAAATGCAATTCAAAATTTCAAATCATTTGTTTCCCACCTTTTTCCTTACATAAAAATTCCCCTATTGCACAAAATATCATTGTAAAATCAACCAAAAGGAGCAAATTATATAATGAAAGCAACAGGAATTGTAAGAAGAATAGACGACCTCGGTCGTGTTGTTATACCAAAAGAAATCCGCCGAACAATGCGCATCCGTGAGGGCGACCCACTTTGTACCTTGTTGCTACATAACCTCAAATCCGCATTATTACTGGGTTTTCAAGACATAAATAAAACACTCTTAATTGCTCTTTAAACGAGTTTTAAGAGTGTTTTTATATTAAAAGGATAAAATTGTTACCTGAAACGTAAAGCCTCTTCTATGGGTAAATTTACACCTTTAATCAGTCGATTAAATCTTCAACCTCGCATCCCAATGCTTTTGCAAGACTTACGACCACATTTACCTGCGCTTTGCTTATATCATTTTGCTTTTGCTCATAAAGTTGAATCATTCGCAGCGATACACCCGATGCATCACTTAACTCTTTTTGAGTAAAGCCCCTTGCCTTACGAATTTTGTGGAGTTTTGCTTTTTCATTTGCCTTATTTCTGTTTATAATTTTTTCTACCTCTTCCACAAATTTGCTCTCATCTGCTTCGTGGAGAATATACATTGACATTATTTTAGAAATGTTTAGCCCATTTGATGCAATATCTTCAAATCTTCTGCCGGAGTACCACTGATAATAAGCAAGTACCCAGCCGGTCCAATATTCCTTTCCCTTAAAGTCGGGGTTTGTTGCAGGTTTCTCCGGCGGAGTAATATTTGTTGCTTTAAGAACTGCCTCACAAAGCTCTACTCCCGACATACCGGTTATATATTTAGGGTTTCCTTTTTCAAATTTTGATGCTATGCCCGAATTTATAAACCAGGAAAAGAATTCGTCGGGTTCATAATTCAAATCACAAATAGCATAATCTAACATATCTGCTAAGTTGTGCATTGCATCATCCAAGTATAACTCGTCGTAGGCGTTCATCGTCATTTTTCCACCTTTCTCTCATAATATCAAGAATATAAACCTCAGTATCAATAGACCCCCTGCCTTTCTCCTTTCGGAATTCATTGCGTGCCTCGGTATCTCTTGCAAGTTTTTTGGGGTAATATATTTCTTGCTGGGCGGGTATTGCTTTTTCAAACTTAACAAGTTCAAATGCTTTTTCACTTTTCATTGTTACTTGCTCACCAAGTTTTCCAAGAACCATAGCCGACTCCAACTGAGAAAGTGAAATGGTACTGTTTAAAAATGCTGTCGCAAATGAAAAGTAGGAATCGTCTGCACGATAACCCTTTATTATGTCATAGTTTTTGTAATCAATAGAAAAATTATCAACTATATATACTTTCGCTTGCCTTGCTACATCTCCGCCAATACGAAATTTTCTGTTTTCCAAAAGAACAGATAACCAATTCAATATGTTATACTCTCCGCCGGTAAGTGAAAGAATTTTTAAATCTTTGGTGTCAATTGTGTATTTGTTTGCATAGCCTCTTGTCTCTGATGAACAAGCCCATTCCTTTGCAAGCTCTGAGTTTTCAGTACAATAAAACCCGAGTCCGTAATCATTGTTGGGATTTCCAAGTCCAAAGACTGGTTTCTTAACAATTTCAGGCGAACCGTGATATATTGTAAGCATACACATCCCCCTTTCGTGTATCGTTATACCGATATTTATAGTTATATTATATCGTTAAAACGATATTTTGTCAATGGCTTTTGAGAATTTCATACATTGCTTTCAATAATTCTGTGTATTTACACAAGATTACGGAAAGTAAGCATATAATTGAGCAAGTATATTCCCACCTTTTTCCTTACATAAAAATTCCCCTATTGCACAAAATATCATTGTAAAATCAACCAAAAGGAGTAAATTATATAATGAAAGCAACAGGAATTGTAAGAAGAATAGATGATCTTGGTCGTGTTGTTATACCAAAAGAAATCCGCAGAACAATGCGCATCCGCGAGGGCGACCCCCTTGAAATCTACACAGAAAGCGACGGCACCGTAATCTTCAAAAAGTATTCGCCCATTGGCGAGCTTGGAGAATTTGCAAGCCAGTATGCCGAAGCACTGGCACACACCGCAGGTATTCCCGCCTGCATATCCGACAAGGATACGGTCATTGCCGTGTCGGGTGTGTCAAAAAAAGAGCTGATGAACAAAAAAATTTCTGACGACATTGAAAAGGTGATGTCACAAAAAAGCACCTATGTGCTCAAAAACGGAGCAAAGAACATCTCAGTTTCGGACGGAAATGATTCCTATATGGCAGGAATTGCCGCACCAATCATCTATGACGGCGATGCAATTGGAACAGTTATGTTTCTTTCCTCACCCGAAAAAGGCGATTTTGGAGAACTGGAACAAAAACTTGCCGAGTCTGCCGCAACATTTTTAGGGAAAACAATTGAATAGACAAAGAGCACTGTCCCACAAAACCGCGACAGTGCCCTTTGTTTTTCTATTTCTTTTTTGTTTTTGCAGGTATTTCTTCATACTTGCAGTCTTCATTGAAACAAACAAGTTTGATTGGACCTTTTCCCCGGAACGGACGTTTTTTCATAATTGTGCCGCCACATTCGGGACACTTCATATTTGTGGGTTCATCCCACGAAAGCAAACAGTCTGTTCCCTTTTCGCAGGTATAATACTTTGCACCCTTTTTAGACTTCTTCACCTGCACCTTGCCGCCGCACTTGGGACAAAGGGCATCAATTTCTTCAACAATGGACATGGTGTTTTTGCACTCAGGATAACCGGGGCAAGCAAGGAACTTTCCGAATCTACCCTGCTTGTAAACCATCATTCTTCCGCACTTGTCACAGGGGATGTCCGAAACCTCGTCCTGAACTTCAATCTTGCCGATTGCATCCTCCGCTTTTGAAAGGGTCTTGGCAAAGGGAGTGTAAAACTCTCCAATAACATCCTTCCACGCCTTGTCGCCCTCTTCAACACTATCCAGCTTTTCTTCCATATTTGCTGTGAACTCAGCATCAACAATATCCGTAAAATACTCTTCCATAAGGGATGTCACGATGGTTCCCAACTCGGTTGGATACAGGGATTTTCCGTCACGTGCAACGTAACCTCTGCTGCTTGTTATGGTTGAAATGGTTGGAGCATAGGTACTTGGTCTGCCAATTCCGTCCTCCTCCATTTTTTTAACCAAAGACGCTTCGGTATATCTTGCAGGAGGCTGAGTGAAGTGCTGTTTTGGCTCAATTTCCTTTGCAAGGAGCTTCTGTCCCTCCTCAATCTGCGGAATTTTGCCTTCCTTTTCCTCAACATAGTCCTGACTCTCCACATAAATTGCCATAAATCCGTCAAACTTCACGTTTGCACCGCTTGCTTTCAGAACATAATCTTCGGTCACAATATCCGCCTGAACCGTGTCAAGCACAGCATCAGACATCTGACTTGCCAGAAAACGGTTCCAGATGAGCTTATACAGCTTGTATTGGTCAGGCTTCAGAGAAGTTTTGATTTTTTCGGGGTCAAACTCCATGGAAGTAGGACGAATTGCTTCGTGAGCATCCTGAGCAGATTTTTTTGAACGGTAGAACTTTGGTTTTTCGGGAACATAATCCGAGCCAAATCTGCCTGCAATATACCTTCTGCACTCACTCTGAGCCTCAACCGAAATTCTCAGCGAGTCTGTTCTCATATAAGTAATAAGACCAACACTTCCGCTACCCTTGATGTCAATTCCTTCATAAAGCTGCTGCGCCGTTGCCATTGTTCGTTTGGTGGTGAAGTTCAGCTTTCTTGCCGCTTCCTGCTGAAGGGTACTGGTTGTAAAGGGCGGAGCTGTGTATCTCTTTTTTTCGCTTTTTGTAATTTTATCAACGGTATATGTTGAGTCATTCAGCTTTCCAACAACAGATTTTACCGTTTTTTCATCAGGAAGTTTCATTTTGGCTCTTGTTTTTCCGTGAAACTTTGCAACAAAAGGCTTCTTTCCCTTTTCGTCAGTGAGCTTCAAATCAATTGTCCAGTATTCTTCTTCCTCAAAGCTCTCGATTTCTCTTTCACGGTCAACAATAAGCTTTGTTGCAACAGATTGAACTCTGCCTGCACTCAACCCTTTTTTCACCTTTTTCCAGAGCAATGGGCTGAGCTGATAACCAACAATTCTGTCAAGAACACGTCTTGCCTGCTGTGCATCAACCAAATCGCCGTCAATTGAACGTGGATTGTTAACCGCCTCTTTAACTGCGGTTTTTGTTATCTCATTAAACGTAATACGGCATTGGTCATTGGGATTAATCCCCAAAAGAGCCGCAAGATGCCATGAAATTGCTTCGCCTTCGCGGTCAGGGTCAGTTGCAAGAAAAACCTTTGCCGAATTTTTTGCATCCTTCTTGAGCTTTGAAATCAAGTCACCTTTGCCCCGGATGGTTATATATTTCGGCTCAAAATCATTCTCAATGTCAACGCCCAACTGGCTTTTGGGGAGATCACGCAGATGCCCCATTGACGCTGTTACTTCATATTTGGAACCCAAATACTTTTTGATGGTTTTTGCCTTTGCAGGCGACTCCACAATAACAAGATTTTTTTTCTTGCCTGCCGGTTCTTTTTCAACTGTTTTTGCCATTTTGCCCTCCATTTCAAATTCTGCCTGTCAGTATATACCTGTTTCCGCTTTCCTGACGCAAAAGTCCTCTGACACAAAGAATTGTGAGCCTGCTTGCAAGAACATTGAGTGCAAGCCCGCAATTTTCCGAAAGCTCCTCCATTGAAGAAACTCCCGCTCTGTCTCTGATGTACGCCAGAATAACAGAATCCTCATCGCTGAGCCCCGGGATTTCAATGGGCTCAGTTGTTTTTTCCATATTATTATGTTCAAAATATTCGGGTCTCATATCCCTATAATATTCAACCACACTGTCTTTCTTTTCAACAATGATTGCTCCTTCGCCAATGAGCTTGTTGGGAAGACTCGCCTGCCACACAATAGGATTACCGGGTACGGCAAAAACATCCCTGTTGTTATCAAGCGCCAGCCTTGCCGTCATTGACGTTCCACCCGGCTCCTTGCCTTCAACAATAACCGTCCCATGTGACAATCCCACAACAATTCTGTTGCGCTGCTGATAAAAATATTTTCTCACAACAGTTCCGGGAGGTCTTTCTGAAACAATCATTCCGTTTTTCAAAATTTCATAATATAATTTTGTGTTTGACTTAGGATAAATCTCGTCCACACTGCCCGCAAGAACCGCAACGGTCTTTCCGCCTGCTTCCAACGCACCCTTGTGCACCTCGGCATCAATACCTTCTGCCATTCCGCTGACAACAACAATCCCCGCTTCAGCAAGCGCCCTGCCAATCTGACGGGCAATACTAAGTCCCTGGTCGGTGGGTTTTCTGCATCCCACCACCGAAACAAAAAGATTTTTGTTTAAATCTATTTTTTCACCTTTTGCAAATAAAATTCTTGGCGGTGTGTTTGTGTTTCGCAAAAATTCTGAATATTCCGCCGATTCCTGATTGATAATTCTTATGTGATTCTTTTCGCAATATTCACTGACTTCGCAGGCTTTATCAAAAAATGCAGCATCCGAAAGGCGTGTTCCGAATTTCTTTGGCAGTCCTGCATTTTGAACCTCCCGCAGTTCCTTTTCGGGCGAAGAAAACTTGTTGATTCCGCCTTCAAAAACCGAAACCATCTTTTCCACAACCCCGGGATCAAAATCACATATGCTGTGCAACCACAATTCGTATAATGTTTTCATAATAATCTCAACTCACCAAAGGTGCATTTCCGCAAGTTTTTATCCAATGCATCACGATTCCCGAAGCCACAGCCGCATTAAGGGACTCAGCACGACCCTCCATTGTAATTCTGACTCTCATATCCGAAGCATCAAGAATCTCATTGCAAACACCATGAGCCTCATTGCCGATAACAACCGCAGTTTTTGAAGGAACCTCCATTTTTTCCATTGCAATCTCACCGCCCGGTGTGGTTGCAACAACCAAAAATCCCTTTTTCTGCAATTCAGTCACGTCCTCAACCGAGCAATTTGTTCTGAACTTCATCCGAAAAACCGAACCCATGGTTGACCGCACGGTTTTTGAGCTGTAAATATCAGCACAGCCCTTCATCAGATACAGGCCGTCAAATCCAAGTGCTTCTGCCGTTCTGATAACCGTTCCCATATTGCCCGGCTCCGAAACACCGTCAAGAACCACAATATCTCCCGTATTTTCATCAGCCAGAAATTCTGTCTTCGGCATATTTATAACCACCAGAATTCCCTGAGGCGTGTCCGTATCGGCTATATCATCAAAGGCATGATTAGTAACAACAAAAACTTTGTCACAAATCTCCTGTGCCCGAAGAACCGTTTCCGGTTCTTTCTCTGCAAACTCCTCCGACATAACAATGCTGTATATATCATTTGGAACATAGTCAAAGGCTTCGGCGGCAATTTTGCGACCTTCGGCAACATATTTTCCGTATTCCAGACGGTTGCTTTTTTTCTTCAAAGATTTTATAAATTTAAGGGTCTTGTTATCCTTCCCTGTTATTCTTGTAACCATTTAATCACCAAATCCCCACGAAACTTCATTCAAAATCTTTTTTATTTTTCTGTGCAAAATCAAAGCAATATAGATAAACAAAGCCTGTATGGGAACAAAAACAACCTGCACAATCATCTGATTCGCCAGTGCAGCCGTGGTAAACTCAGCGCCGTAGGTTGAATAAAAGGGCACAAGGATAATATTGCAGACAACATTAACAAACAGCTTTGCGGTAACACATCTCAGATACCTTGTCTTTCTCTGATACAAAACCCATGCATAAAGCATTGCACTGATACCTGCAACAAGCATAAATCCCACATTGAACGTTTCATTTCTGACCAGAAAAGCCGAGCAGTATTGAATCATACCAAAGATACAACCCACAATTGGGCCAAACAGCTTTGCCGCCACGGGCATAACCACAAAATCCATACCAAAGGTGATGTCCTGACCCATGGAATTCACACCAATGGTCATTGAAGCGTTCAAAAAGAACAAATAAATTCCAAGAAGAATAATTGCCGCAAAATAGTTTTTGGGATTTCTCAGCTTTCGTACAAAAGAATGTTGTCTGACAAAAAGCATATACGCAAGAACGCCCACAAAAACGGCAACAATAATATAAATATTTCTGTAACTGAAAAACCGTGCAACCGGCAATAATCTTTCAACAATAGGCTCAATAAATCCTTCCATATCGGAAAGCATTCTGTTAAACCCTTCAATGGGATTATAAAAACGTGCCTCTCCCATAATTTCCCTCCGATGAACAACGTCAAACTGTTTTATAGGTGCGAAAAAGTTA
>JAFSDN010000002.1 GCA_017436245.1 Clostridia bacterium | reverse complement strand
GCCTTTGTGTTCTTTGCAATATTCATGGCAAAAAGGTTATCCTTCTTTTTGAACACAAGGGTTTCGGGAGAATTGAGGTATTTGGGAGCGTTTTCCTTATCGGTAAGAATTCTTCCGCCAAAGGCAATGACGTTTCCTCTCAAATCAAGGATGGGAAACATCACCCTGTCACGGAACTTGTCAAACACCGTGCCGTTGTCACGTTTTACCGCAAGCCCTGCCTCACAAAGCTCCTCCTCGGTGTACCCCTTTTCCTTCATATAATCAATGAGAGCCGACCAGGAATCGGGGGCATATCCAAGTCCAAACCGCCGTATTGTTGCATCAAGGAGCTTTCTGCCCTGAAGATAATCAAGAGCCGCCTTGTTTTTGGGTTCATTCAGCTGTGCGTAAAAGAACCGCCCTGCCTCGGCATTCATTTCATACATCCGCTTTTTCTTTTCATGGAGCTGTGCGGCACGGTTGCGTTCCGCAGCAGTACGGTAATCGGGAATTGGAACACCGGCACGCTCCGCAAGAAACTTCACGGCTTCCATAAAATCCAGATTTTCCTTTTGCATTATGAAATGAATTGCCGTTCCGCCTGCACCGCAGCCAAAGCAATGAAACAACTGCTTGTCCGGCGAAACCGAAAAGGATGGGGTTTTTTTGTCGTTATGCAATGGACAGAGAGCCTGAAAACGGTTTCCCACACGCTTCAGTGACACATAACGGGAAATTAAATCAACAATATCATTTTTTTCAAGAACTTCATCAACAAAATCCTGAAAATCAACCGATTGCTTCAAACTCTCACCACCTTATGTTTTATTAATTCGACAAATTCTTTCGGTTTCCTTTTTTCTTTCGTATTATTTTCTGAGCAAGCTGTTTTCTGTGCCGATCAGATTTTTAATCATCATTGAATTCCACCTCAATAACATTTGATTTTCTTTACGAATACTCATATTTCTTTACATATTATAATTTTTGAAAAAACTATTGACAAAGTATTAACAAATATGGTATGATTGGACGTGTCCAAAACAAATCCAAAGAGGTGATAAAATGATAAACAGCATAGCGGGACGTGCAAGACGTATTACGCCCCTTAACGAAACGGAAATGAAAATTATCCGCAGTGCAACAAAGCTGTTTCTGGAAAATGGTTTTTCAAAGACCACTTTCAGTATGATAAGTGAGGACAGCAAGGTGACACGCGGTAACATTGCATATTATTTTCACACAAAAGAAGATATTCTCTTTCTTTTGATTCAGGAGCTTATGGATTATCACGAGGATGTGATAGAAGAAATTGACGGCAAGACTCAAAATGTTGTTTTTGCCTGTGCCATGGAAATTGCAACACAGATTTCCATTTGTGAAAGCAATCCTGTTGCCTGGGATTTATATTATGCGGCATATTCCCATCTTGGTTGTTTTGAATACATCAAGGACTGGACGGCAAAAAAGAATTACAGATTTTTGCGAAGCCTGCTCCCTGATTTATCAGAAGAAGATTTCAGGGCAAAGGAAAATGTGGCAAGCCACATTGAGTTTTCGGCACTGACTGCTCCCTGCAACAAAGAATTCACCCTTGATGCCAAGATTTCGCTGATTCTTGATTCCCACATGAAGATTTATGATGTGGAAAAGGAAATCCGGGAGGAAACAATCAAAAAAGTGCTTGAGTCGGACTATAAAAACCTTGGTACGGAAATATTCAACAAATTTTTGGAAAAGTTTTATCATAGTATAGAAGAAAAACCATAGAAAAAGGAGCGAGTATAATGAAAAAAAGAATAATGGCATTGGTGCTGACAATAGTGATGCTTGCGGGCGTTGCGGCAATGAATATAACAGTTTTTGCCGATACAACCGCCGACCTTGATTTGTCGGGTCTTTCGGAAATATATGAAGATACATCCGAGGTTTATGAGACCTATTCCTACACGTGGACAATAGAGGAAGTTGATGAAACCACCGTAAAAACTCTTGAACTTACCCTTGACGGTGCAAATTTTCAAACCCTGACTCTTCCGTGCCGCGAAAACAGCGGTATTGAACTGAATATTGTTATAAATACCGCAGAGGATTCCAATATCGGCGAAATATGCGAAAGCCATGTTTTCAGTTATTCGTATCAATGGAGCACAATAACCTTTGAGGGCGAAGGAATTCTTGAAACAGGAAGCCTGAATATACAAGGTGGTGGGAATGACCATATCATCACCGTTTCGGAAGGTGCGACTTTAAATATTTCGGGAGAATATGCAGGACTTGTCTTTGGTGCAAGCGGAAGCAGTAACTCAACTCTCAATGTTCTTGGAAATGTTTCGGTTGAGGGCAAGGTTAGCTGTGGTGCCGTGAAAATTGGTTCTGAAGGAACGCTCTCATGCAAAAGAGCAACCCTTGCAGGAAGCGGTGCAAATGACCCCGACCTTGAGGCGAATACCTTTGTTGTTGAAGATGGCGGAACGTTTGAGGCAACGGGCGACACCGACTGGGTTGACGATGCAACAGGCGAGCCTTACGGAGCATTGGTTGTCAATGTTCGCAGCGATGATATAAATCCGGATGAAATAATTGTTCTCCCCGACGGTTATCTTCCCCAAGGATACAGCCTTGTGAGGGTTGATTATTATGCAACCGTGGATAATGGTGACGAGGTTCATCCGGAGTCCACATCCTTTGACTACGGTGTAATATATGGGGCAACCTCGGTGGTTCTTGGCACAAGCCCCGAAACATACACCATTATTTTTGAAAATGAGGATAGAAGCGTGCTTCAGAGCGAGGAGCTTGAAAGCGGTGTGATGCCTGAGTATAAAGGGGAGTTGCCCACAAAGGGAGCGGATGAAGATTATACATATACATTTGCGGGCTGGACACCTGATGTTGAAGAGGTAACGGGCGATGCAACCTACACAGCAACCTACACACAATCTCCCATTGTATCAACCGGCCACATTGTGAGTTTTGAAACAAAAGGCGGAAATGATATTTCGGACGTGACGGTTAATGAGGGCGAAGTCCTGACAAAGCCTGACAATCCTTCACGAAAGGGATATTCTTTCAAGGGTTGGTACAGGGATGAGGACTTGAACGAGGAATATGACTTCAGCCGGCCGGTGACCGAAAGCTTTACGCTCTACGCAAAATGGCAGAAAAAACAAAGCACCGGTGGGAGCGGCGGCAGCGGCAGAGTTATCAGTTATACGGTGAGCTTTGTGACGGATGACGGAGCGGAAACCACGCAAATCAAGGTTATACGCAACTCGGTACTCCCCAAACCCGATGACCCAACCAAAGACGGCTACGTTTTTGAGGGCTGGCACACCGATGAAGCATTTGAAAATCCCTATAATTTTGCAAACCCTGTAACAAGCAGCTTTACACTTTATGCAAAATGGCGAAAAACAGGTGTGGCTGACATTCTCAACACCAGCGAGCATTTTGCATATGTGAAGGGTTATCAGGATAATACGGTAAGACCCGAAAACAACATTACAAGAGCGGAAACCGCCGAGATTTTTTACAGATTGCTTAACGAAAACACAAGAAACAGTAATTTTACAACGGAAAATGCCTTCAGCGATACCAAGGCTGACGGATGGTACAATGCTTCTGTTTCCACACTGGCAAGGATTGGTATTGTAAAGGGTAAAACATTAAAGCTTTTTGCACCTGATGATTTTATTACCCGTGGCGAGTTTGCGGCAATATGTGCAAGATTTGATGATTCTGACTATGAAATAACAGATAGCTTTACCGACGTCAACGGCCATTGGGCAGAAAAGGAGATTTATGAAGCATCAGCACATGGCTGGATAAAGGGCTATGAAGACGGAGCGTTCCGTCCTGATGAATGCATAACCCGTGCCGAAGCAATTACCATGATTAACAGAATGCTTGAACGCAATCCAAAAGCTGTTGAAGACCTGCACAAGGATATGAAAAAGTGGAGTGACAACAGCGATGAATCTGCATGGTATTACATTGCAATTCAGGAAGCAACAAACGGGCACAGCTACACCAAAACAGATGATGGAAATGAAAAATGGATAGAAGTGAATAATTTGTAATAATATATCAAGGCAAAGAAAGGGGTTAATTATGAAAACAAAACGATTTATCAGCATTTTAATCACAATCACAATGGTTCTTGGTCTGTTTTCGGGAATCACCGTGACGGCAGAGACAACAGAACCCACAAACCATTATGATGCCATGCTTGAAGAAGTTAAGCCTGAAAACAACTATGGGCTGCCCGATGAAGTGGACGGCGGAAACATCCTTTTTGCATGGAACTGGTCATTTGAAAATATCGAGGCCAATCTTGAAAAAATTGCAGAGCAGGGCTTTGGCACAGTTCTTGTTTCGCCACCCAACGAGATAAAAATGCCCACAAAGGGTGTTAAGGTTATGGAACCCGAAGTTGAAGGCACATCACCCAACGGCTGGTGGATGTTTTATGAGCCTGCGGGCTTTCAGATAAATGAATCCGCGGACAATGCCCTTGGCACGAAAGATGACTTTGTGAGTATGTGCGATGCGGCAGCTACCCACGGCATAAAAATCATGGTTGACACGGTTGTTGGATATATGGGATCGGATGATGACCATGTTGGTGTGTATGATAATACTTCAATTGACCCCTTGGATCACGTGAACCCCAGAGCTCAGGAGTTTGAGCTTGAATTGCTGAATCTTGGAGTATTTCATAACCCGTGGAATATGTTCAGAGGCAAAGAAGTATATCAGGATGGCTGGTCTGACTATGACATTGAAGAAGACCTGACACAGCACGCAGTTTCGGGTCGTCCTGACCTTGCAACCGAAACACAGATTGTTCAGGATGCCATTTATGATTATCTTGTGGAGCTGGTTGAAGCAGGTGCAGACGGTTTTTGGTTTTCCGATGCAAAGCATATTGAAACAAAGCACGATGAATACTTTCCTTCGGATTTCTGGGATGACACCATTGGAAAGCTGAGAGAAAATTATCCTGACAAAGAGCTTTATGCGGTGGGTGGAATTTCGGGTTCCGTTGGTGACGGAAGGAACCGTGCAGAATATACAGAGTATATGGATGTGCCCGATACAAATGCATTTTTGAATATCTATCACGCCGTTGACGGTGGTACCGAAAACCCCGTTCCTGTCCTTGGTGACGATGAAACCTATTATCAGGAAAACTTTGTTTTATTTACCGAAGATGCCGAATATTATAAAAATGCTGCAACTTCGTCCGCTACGGCTGAACAGAGAAACAAAATCTGGGCACTTGTTGCTGCAAGAAAGAATGTTACAGGCACATATTTTGCACGTCCTGATGATACTGCGGCAGAAAGCAAAGAAGAGGTTGCTGAACTTTTGGCAGAATATACCCTTGGTGATGCATTTGAGACCACATGGGCATCGGATGAAGTGAGGGCAATCAATCAGTTTGCAAATTATTTTGCTGACGAAGACGAAAACTGCTATGTTCAGTATGATATTGCGGTTATCCAAAGAGGCACACAAGGTGCGGTGCTCACAAACCTTGGCGGAATGGGAGGAGCAATCGGGCTTGATACTCAGGAAATTTCCCTTGATGAGGGAAAATATATTGATGCCATTACCGGAAATGAGTTTACCGTTGAAAACGGAGAGCTTAGCGGAGGAATGGGCGATTCAGGCATTGCTGTGCTGTATTATGCAGGTGAAATTGATGAAAATGTTTATCTTATGGCAGTAAAAGATTCTTCTGAATCTGAGCCTCTGATTTCTGAGCCGATTTTGATGAAGGATGCTGACGGTGACGGCATTTATACAGGTTCATGCTTTCTGACCCCTGACACCGAAGGCTGGATTAGGTTCTACAGATGTGACAGCGCGGGCAATCAGCTTGGCGTGGGGCAATCGGGTTATTTCAGTGTAGGCAGGTATGGAGTACGTTTTGAATATAATATTGAAACAGGTGTAATAGACTTTTATACTGCATTTGAAGATAATGATCTTCTTCTTGCGGACATTTCCGTTTCGGGAACTTATACATACACAGGCGAGGAAATCGAGCCTCCTGTTGAGGTAACATATTTTGGCGAAATCCTCGAGGAGGGCACAGACTATACTTTGGAATATTCCGACAATATGAATGCAGGTGTGGCAACCGTGACGGTTTCAGGAATTGGCGATTATTGCGGTGTTGGAACAGCGTTTTTTGAAATTGGAAAAGTACCCGTTGAAAATAAGGCGGTTGACAAGTCTTTCCATTATGCACGAAAGACAATGGTGATAGATCTGAGAGAGTATTATCCCGATGTTGATTTTGAAAATGCAGAGTACCATCCTGAAAGAGCCGGGGAAGGTATTACTCCATATGCAGAAGATGCTAATCTGATTATCAAAATTGATGATGATTATACCCGTGAGGATGTCACCGGGCAGCCTTTCAACTGCGCAAAGGTTAATGTATCAATTCCCAATTATGAGGACTTTTGTATCGCCTTTAACTTGTATCTTGCCGAAAAGACCGACATCAGCGACAAAATGGTATGCGAAGCTCAGGATGTGACATACAGCGGTCAGGATAATCTTCCAACAGCATTCCTTGCTGATGATGTTGTGCCGGGGGACAACGGTGAGTGGAGCTATATTTTCAGCCGTGATGGCTTTGAAACAACATCTGCCGTTGATGCAGGTCACTATGTAGGCACAGTCATTTATGAGGATGACACATATTATGGCGAAAAGGACGTTGAATTTGATGTGTTCAAGGCTGTTCCCGAGCAAGCTTCTTCCACGGTTGCAACCGTAAGCAATGGTGACATTCTTGAAAATGCCATACTGCAAGAGGGTGTATTCTTGGGTGTTGACGGTGAACCCTTGGAAGGTACATTTGAGTGGGCTGACGGGGATAAGGTGATTACAGAGGATTCTGTTGAAACCATAAGATTTATTCCTGCAAATAGCAATTATTCGGAGATTGAATTTGATGTGGAGGTTCGCTGCGTTGACTTTGAAAATGTGATTGTTGTAGGCAATATCCCATTGGTGGATGGCGATTATCTGACCAATGGCGGAGAAATTCGGGAAACAAAGCCTTCATCAGGCGGCTATGCATATTACAAAAACGGCGTTCTCACCTTGAATGATTATGTATACGAAGGAGAGCCTGATGAGGACATCATTTTTGAGAGCTATACTCCCGATGAGGAGGGCGACGACTATGTTTTGTCGGCGACAGTTTATTCACCTCACGACCTTGAAATCAAGCTGGTGGGTGAAAACAGGCTGACAAACTGTAATTCTTACGAAGGAACAGGTATATACTGTGAAGGCAATCTGACCATGGGCGGCAAAGGCTCTGTGGAGATTGTTGTAGAAGATGGCGACGATGGTATCTGGGTTCTCGCTGACCTTACTGTAAGTAGCGGAACTGTTAAAATTCATGCATATGATGACGGCATCACAGCAGACGGTGACGTAAATATCACAGGCGGAACTGTTGACATCAAAACCGATGATGATGACGGTATCGAAGCAAATGGAAGCATCAATATATCAGGCGGTACTATCCTTATGGAGACAGCCGACAACGGTATTATTGCATCACCCCTGTTTACTGGCTTCGGTGAGTTGATTAGAAACAATGGAGACATCACCATTTCAGGCGGAACAATAAATATCAAATCAGGGGATGAATGTATCAAAGCAAACGAGAGCTACGGTGCTGACGATGAAGAATACGGCGGCGGAAATATAATAATCAGCGACGGCGAAATTACTGCTGATTCTGAGACTGCTGATGCTCTTGAAGCAGACAGACGCAGGGACGATGAAGAAACCGGTAACATCAGGATTACAGGCGGAAAGCTCCACTTTGAGATAGGCTACAGCGGCATTGAAGCGGACGGAGAGCTGGAAATTGACAATGCGGATATCTATATTCTGAGCCGTGAAAAATCAGAAGAAGATATGGGTATTGTTGCAGATGATGGAATCACTTTCGGAAAAGGTATTGAGATTTCCAAGCCTGCAGGTGGAAAAATAGGCAAGAACTCTGACGATGAGTACACTGTGGTTAAAAGGAACGGTGAGGTTGCGGATGAAATTGAAATCAGCAAGGTTTCAACCTCGGGTAACAAGGGCGGAGGCTCAAAAGGCAGTTCAGGCGGTGGATTTACCGTTGGCGGTACACCCATCAAGCCTGTGCCACAGCCGGGTATAATTCCATCAGCACCCAAAACAAAAGCCTTTGAAGATGTTGCAAAGCACTGGGCAAAGACTGATGTGGACTATGTTCTGGAAAAGGGGCTTATGAACGGTGTTTCGGATAACTCATTCGACCCTGACGGCGAGCTGACCCGTGGAATGCTTGTTGCAGTTCTTTACCGTATGGAAGGCGAGCCTGCTGTGAACAAAGGCATACCCTTTGGCGATGTTGATATGGGAATGTATTATGCAAATGCAATAATCTGGGCTCAGCAGAACGGAATTGTGAAAGGTATCACAGAAACCGAATTTGCTCCCGATGACAAAATCACCCGTGAACAGATTGCGGCAATTATGCACCGCTATGCAGAGTACAAGGGATATGACGTTGGTGCAGGTGCTGATGTTATTCTTGAAAACTACGATGATTTTGGAGCTGTTCATCAATATGCAATCGCTCCTGTGAAATATGCAATTGGTTCAGGCCTAATGAAGGGCAGAACCGAAAGGACTATAAATCCGAGAGAGTTTGCAACAAGAGCAGAAATCGCTGTGATTCTTCACAGATTTATTGAAGCTAACGGGAAATAATAACTAAAAAAAGTGGGTGTAAAAAACGAGTTTTTTACACCCACTTGTCTTTATTTTATACTGAAAATAATATCGCCGTACGAGGGAACAGGCCAGAACTCACGGTCGGAATCTGCTTCAATCGTGTCAACATGGCTGCGAAGCTCGTCCATAAGAGGACAAATTGTTTTGCGGTAGTAGGTTGCTTTGGTGAGAACATCGTCTTTGGGAACATTTTTCAGCGCTTCGTCAAGCTGATGATTTGTTTCAAAGATTTTGTCTGCCAATGCCGCAACACGGTCAAGCTTCACGGTTTCAGCCTTGCAGGGAATATGGGGCGAAACCGCCTTTTTTGCAAGAAGGGTGTCGCACAGACATCTCTGAATCTTGCTGATTGCAGGTGTGTAGTCCTTCTTGACCATATCCACCATGGTCAGACCTTCAATGTTGATAATCTTGCAGTATTCCTCAAGAATAATTTCGTATCTTGCATGAACCTCGGTTTCGTTGTATATCTTATGCTTTTTGAAAAGCTCAATATTTTCGGGCTTAATAAAGTGGGGCAGGGCATCAACCGTTGATTCAAGGTTGAGCAGACCTCTTTTTTCGGCCTCCTTGACCCAATCCTCTGAATATCCGTCGCCGTCAAAAATAATGCAGTCGTGTTCGGTGATTGCACGCTTGACAATTTCGTGTACGGCACCCAAAAAGTCCTCTGCGCCTTCAAGCTCGTCTGCCATTGCCTGAAGCTCGTCTGCCACAATGGTGTTGAGCATTATGTTTGCGCAGGCAACCGAGTTGGCAGAGCCAACCATTCTGAACTCAAACTTGTTCCCCGTAAAGGCAAAGGGCGAGGTTCTGTTCCGGTCGGTGGAATCCTTGGGGAACTGGGGCAGGGCAGTAACACCGATTTTCATGGTTTCCTTTTTGATTCCTTCGTAATCGGTGTCGTTTTTGGTTGCCTTCAGAACTGCCGCAAGCTCTGTTCCCAAAAACATTGAGATTATGGCAGGAGGCGCTTCGTGGCCCCCAAGACGGTGGTCGTTGCCTGCACTTGCCGCCGAAATGCGGAGCAAATCCTGATGCTTGTGAACCGCAGCCATAACCGCACACAAAAACACAAGGAACTGTGCGTTTTCATGGGGCGATTTTCCCGGTTCAAGGAGGTTTTCACCCATATTGGTTGAAAGCGACCAGTTGTTGTGCTTGCCGCTGCCGTTGATGCCTTCAAAGGGCTTTTCGTGCAAAATACACGCCATGTTGTGACGTGCCGCAACAACCTTCATCATTTCCATGGTCAGCTGGTTGTGGTCGGTTGCGATGTTTGTTGTTGTGAATATGGGCGCAAGCTCATGCTGTGCAGGAGCTGCTTCGTTATGCTTGGTTTTTGCAAGGATGCCCAGCTTCCACAGCTCCTCGTCCAGCTCCTTCATATATGCCGAAACTCTGGGCTTCAGATGACCAAAATAATGGTCTTCCATTTCCTGTCCCTTTGGTGCAGGTGCGCCAAAAAGAGTTCTGCGGCAGTAAACCAAATCCTTCCGTTTTTTATATATATCTCTGTCAATGAGGAAGTATTCCTGTTCGGGACCCACGGTGGAAACCACCCGTGTCACATCATTCTTTCCAAACAGCCTCAGAATTCTGAGTGCCTGTTTGTTGATTGCTTCCATTGAACGGAGAAGGGGCGTTTTTTTGTCAAGGGATTCACCCCCGTATGAGCAGAAGGCTGTGGGAATACAAAGAGTTCCGTCCTTTATGAATGCGTAGGAGGTGGGATCCCATGCGGTGTAGCCTCTTGCTTCAAAGGTTGCACGGATGCCCCCCGAAGGAAAGGAGGAGGCATCAGGCTCGCCCTTGATAAGCTCCTTGCCCGAAAATTCCATAAGAATTGTTCCGTTCTTGCCGGGGGTAATAAAGCTGTCGTGCTTTTCGGCTGTGATTCCCGTCATTGGCTGGAACCAGTGGGTGAAGTGTGTTGCACCCTTTTCAATTGCCCAATCCTTCATTGCCGAAGCAATAATATCGGCAACGTTGCGGTCAAGGCTGACGCCGTTGTTGATTGTCTGTTTCAGCGCATGATAAATTTCTTCGGGAAGACGTTCTTTCATGACGCTTTCGTTAAACACCATACTGCCAAAAAGTTCAGGTATGTTTTTCAAAGGAAATTCCCCCTATGTTATATATGAATAAATTAAGTGTGTTGTAACAAAACTCAAAGAAAGTGCGGTGGGATTACCCACTGCACCCCTCAAAATACATACAAAGTATACAATATTATGGGCTTTTTGTCAACAAAATTAAAAAAATTATAACAAATTTAAAAAAATACTTGATTTTTTCAGAAAGATGTGGTATCATACATAGAGTTGACTTGAAAAACAGTTTGTAAAGCGGAGGTGAAATCATGCCTAACATTAAATCAGCTAAAAAGAGAGTAAAGGTTATCGCTACAAAAACATTGCAGAACCAGATGGTAAAATCACAGCTCAAAACTGCTGTAAAGAAATTTGAAGCAGCTCTTAAAGAGGGCAAAGATGCAGCCTCTGTTGCATACGTTGCTGTTGTTAAGAAGACAGACCAGGCTGTTGCAAAGGGTATTCTTCACAAGAATACTGCTGCTCGCAGAAAGAGCCAGTATGCAGCTGCAATGAACAAGATTGCGTAAGCTTTGTTAATTTAGGGGTGCGCTGAAGATTCAGCGCTTTGGCGCACTCTTTATTTTTTCTCAAACATAGGGGTATAGCTCAGTTGGTAGAGCAGCGGTCTCCAAAGCCGTGTCCCTATGTTGCAAATACTGCATAATAAAAACTTAATATGGCGCTCTTTAGGGGTATGATGTAATGGTAACATGCCGGTCTCCAAAACCGTTCTTGAGGGTTCGAGTCCTTCT
>JAFSDN010000015.1 GCA_017436245.1 Clostridia bacterium | reverse complement strand
AGTCCGCCCATTCCGTCCGCAAGAACAGCCATAAGCCCTTTTTGGTCAATTGCCGTCTGTGAAGTGTCAGACACACCAAAGCTGTCCTCCTGATAATCCCTTTGCCCCTGATGCTGGGCATTACCAATCAGGAATCTCATTCCCGACCCCTCAGCAACAACCGAATCAAGGACAGGTATCACTTCAACCTCTGCAAGGGGTATCAGCTTTTCTTTTTTCCTAAACAGTCCAAACATACGTCAATCACCCGATTTAACAAGCACCTTCCGTTTTTGCGGGATAATCAAAGCTATCATTGCAAAGTGAACGGAAAACCAGCTTTGTCTGACCAATTTCAACAATGTCAAAATCCTTGAGTTCTGTGGGCTGAAGCAAAATCCTGTTGTTGATATAAATGTTGTTTGCACCTTCGCCCAGAAGTATGTAGAACTGCTTTGTTCTGTCATCATACTTAATATCACAGCATTTTTCCTTTGAAATTGTCTGGTCAAAATCAAAACAAATATCATTTTTACTTGAACGTCCAACATAGTTGCTTCCGGTGTGAACTCTGAAATCAAGACCGCGTTTTTCACCATCAACCACAACAAGCCATCCTCTGACGGGCTTCACTTCTGAATTTTTCTGTTCATCAATAATCATTGTTCTTCCGTAAACAGGGTCCGAAACCGGCTTTGTCTGAGGAATATCCACACCTCCCACCGATACCGTGTTAACATCGTCAAGCATCACAGTCTGTCCAACCGAAGACCCTCCCGGAACATCCGTAATTGCAACCGTGTTTCCAAGGGGAATTGTTTTTCCTGCCGAACCGTCTCCCGAACAATAGGGACAGGTTGCTGATTCACTGTCGTTATAAAAGTGTCCGTTAATACATTTTACTACTGCCATAATTTAAACATCCTTTCAGGTATAAAAAAATAATATTGTTTTTAAAGAACTTGTCATCTGCTACAATTATATCATTTTACAAAATCAAACACAAGTGCCGTAAATTACATTTAAACTGCCAAAAGTTACATTCTGTTCAAAGCTTACATCACTTCAAACATATTGTTTGGACTTCCAAGGTAAAATCTTTCGCCGCTTTTGAGAGCAACACTCTTTTGGGGAGTAATCCTTTCGCCTCGTTCGGTAAAGGTTCCGTATTTTGAGCCTCTGTCCGAAATAATATACATCCGGCTTGCAGGATTATATGAAACAAAACAGTGAATTCGGCTCACCCCGGCTGATTTTTTCATCACAATGTGGCAAGCCGCCGACTCTCTGCCAATCATCACCCCGTTGCCCGAAAGTGCAAATTTCATTCCTGCCTTCTCGCCCGAAACACCGATAACCGCACCGCCGCCTGAGCCTCCTGCCGAATATGCCAACGGAGACGCATCAACCACATAAGTTCCAGCCATTTTGTCGTGAAGAGTCTGATACCTTTCATCAAACAGCCCAACCAAAAAACCAATCCCGATTAAAATTGCCGAAACCAGTGAACCAAAGTATCTTACGGTTGCCTTTCCGTAATCAATTCCGTTGCCGTATTCATCCACCACCTGCATATTAAGAGCCTTTTGTCCCAAAGTTGCGTGCCACGGCGACCCCATCATCAGGACCATGTATGCCGCTTCAACAAAAAAACCGCCAACAAAAACTCCAATCAGGTCACCAAATGCAAAGGCAAAAGCCGATAACAGGCTGATGGCAAAAAAATCTATAATTGCCGCCAGAATTCTTTTTCCGGGTGTAGTATAATTCATAATGTTCTCTCCTCTTTGTTTTTCTATGAACTTAGTTTACCACAATTCTGAAACTGTTTCCAGTACCGCAAATTACATTTGACCCGCCAAAAGTTACAATCAGATTGCTTTGTTACCCGTAATATACGCAAGATACGCCTTTTTTGATGCATAATACCGTTTTCGGCTTGCAGGCACAAAGGTCTCATCGCTGAGAATAATCCCATCCTCAACAAATTGTCGTATGCGGGTCATGTTAACGATATAACTCTGATGACACCGCAAAAAGCCCTCGCCCATAAGATTTTCGATTTCATCCAGTTTATAATAGAAGGTTCTCTCCATATTACGTGCTTTGATGATAACCTTACGCTTATCACTCATCACATAATCAACATCCGAAAGCATAACATTTTCCATACCGTTTTTACTCTTCAGCTGAATACATTTGCGTGATTTTTCCTCATAATACTTTTTCAGAAAGGATGAGCAACGAAGCATTCCGTCCGTGGAACACGGTGTTTTTACATAATATGTAACCCCGCTGTAAAACAGCTTTTCCGCATCGTCATATGTATTGCAAAAAAGATTGAATCTGTATCGGGGATTAATTTCATTCACCTTTCCGGCAATTTCAATCCCTTCGTCATAATTGTCTGTTATATAAAAAACCGCGCAGCGTTCAGGATGCGAAGCATTCAGATAGTCAAGAACGTCCATGGGATATTCAAAAGAAAGATATGTGTAGTCCATATCACCACAGCACATATCAATATGTTTTTTCACAACGTCAATATCTTCCGCTTTTTTGGAATATATAATTACGTGTATCAACCCAACATCCCCCCTTGAATAAAATATTCCAATTATATTATACCCCCATTTTTAAGCACAGTCAACAGTTTTGCGCCATATTCCGACTGTTTTTCCGTAAAAAGCATACAAAATTTTCAATAATATTTTATGTATTTTTGCTGTGCTTCAGTATAAAAAAGACAATTATTTGACAAACTCTGCTTATTTTTGTATAATATATGTCGAATTATGCTAAAACAGGAGAGGCAAAATGAGTATTCTAAACGCAGAAAACATAACACACAGCTTTGGCGGCAGACAAATTCTTGAGGATGCCTCCTTCAGACTTCTGAAGGGCGAGCACATCGGGCTTATCGGAGCAAACGGCGAGGGAAAATCCACCTTTCTGAAAATCATAACAGGCGAGCTTCAGCCCGACAGCGGAACAGTTGAATGGTGCCGCCACATAACATACGGCTATCTTGACCAGTATTCCAGTCTTGAAAAAGGCAAAACCATTATGGACGTTCTTCGTGACGCCTTTTCGCACCTCAGCGATTTGGAGGCGGAAATGATTGGAATTTATGACAAAATGGCTGATGCAACCGACGACGAAATAACAAAAATGATGGAAGATGTTGGCGAAATGCAGGAAATCCTTGACTCCTCAGGCTACTACACCATTGACACCAAAATTTCAGAATATGCAAACGGTCTGGGTCTTGGTGAAATCGGGCTTGACAAGGACGTTTCAAAACTGAGCGGAGGTCAGCGTGCCAAGGTGCTTCTTGCAAAGGTTCTCCTTGAAAACCCGATGATTCTCATCCTGGACGAGCCCACCAACTTTCTTGACGAAAACCACATAAACTGGCTGACAAACTTCCTTCAAAGCTATGAAAACGCCTTTATACTTGTCTCCCATGACATCCCCTTCCTCACCAACGTAACAAACGTGATTTATCATCTTGAAAACACAATTCTTACACGTTACAAGGGAACATACAATGATTTTTTGAGGATGTACGATATTCAGAAGCAACAGGTTGAACAGGCATACAAAAAACAGCAGAAGAAGATTGCCGACCTTGAAGAATTTGTGGCAAAAAACAAAGCAAGAGCCGCAACCGCAACCCTTGCACGTTCACGGCAAAAGGAGCTTGACAAAATGGACAGAATCAGTCTTGCGCCCGAAAAAGTGAAGCCCACCTTTAATTTCCGTGCCGACCGTGCCCCCGGCAGAATTGTAATTTCTGCAAAAGGATTGGTTATCGGCTACGATTCACCACTGACAACAAAAATAGACCTGCAGATTGAGCGTAATCAAAAAATCGCAATCAAAGGCGTGAACGGTCTTGGAAAATCCACTTTGCTCAAAACCCTGCTCAAGCTGATTAAGCCAATTGAGGGTGAAATCGAGCACGACCAGTTTTTGAACGTAGGGTATTTCGAACAGGAGGAAAGTGCTTCCGACAAAACGGCACTTCAGGAGTTCTGGGATGAATTTCCTGCCCTCACCAATGCCGAGGCCCGTGCCGCATTGGCAAAATGCGGTCTCACCACCGAGCATATCACATCACAGATGAAGGTTTTGTCGGGCGGCGAGAACGCAAAAGTGCGTCTTTGCAAAATAATGCAAAGTCCCGCAAACCTTCTTGTTCTTGACGAGCCAACAAATCATCTGGATGTTGATGCAAAGGCAGAGCTTGCAAGAGCAGTTAAAGAATTTAAGGGTACGGTGCTGCTTGTAAGCCACGAACCCGAATTTTACAGCGAGGTATGTGACGAGATATGGGATGTTTCCCACTGGAGTACAAAAATCGTATAAATAAGGAAGTAATAACAATGAAAAAATTGCTTATATCATTGATAGTATTAACAATTTTATCAACTGCCTCAGTTTTTGCCGCCGACCCGGGCATCGCCATACTCAAACCCATTGGCGAACCAAGCGAATCGGGCTATCAGGCATACGGAATGTTTGACTCTGACGGAAATCTGATTGAGCCAGCACAAAGAACACCTCAGATTTCTCTTTTTTCCCGTCTTCCCGAAAAATATGATTCCCGTGACTACGGCTATATATCACCAATCCGGAATCAGGGACAATTCGGCACCTGTTGGGCACACGCCTTTGTTGCCTGTGCCGAAGCCAATATGATAAAAAAAGGCTATGAGGCAAGCTTCAACAATTATTCCGAGCTTCACCTTGCCTATTTCTATCACAAACGCAACGAAGCGCAGGGTGACGGAGAGGACGTTTTTGACACCTCCTCAAACAATTACGGTTATTTCGGTGCCGGCAACGGAACATATGCGGCTCAATTTGCCGAGAGCTTTCAGGCACTTGCGGTTGAGTCAGACTTCCCCTATTCCATGATAAGCGGTTCGGCAGACTTCGTCATTGACGAAAAATACCGCAACCATTCGGACGTACATATGGTTGACTACGGAGAAATCCTCGATGCCGAGGATGCCAAAAAGGCAATTATGGAATATGGCGCAATCTCGGTTGGTTATGCAAGCCTGAACGGCTATATTTCCGAAGATGCGGCATACTATCAGAACATATACGATGACACCAATCACGAGGTTGCGGTTATCGGCTGGGACGATAACTTCCCCGTTGAAAAATTTAATCAAAACTGCCGCCCTCAAAGCCCCGGTGCATGGCTTGTAAAGAACAGCTACGGCAAACTATACGGCGACTTTGGCTATATGTGGCTTTCATACGAAGACCCCTCAATAAATTTGGGAGGCTATTATGAATTCGAGCCCATTGGCAACGAGAATAAGGTTCACACCTACAATGGCAGCTATGCCGATTTAATGTGGAATATACCCAAATCTGCCAATATTTTCAAGGCAGAGGAAGACCAAACCGTCTATGCAGTAAGCTTTGATTCAGTAACCAACACAATTGTTCCCGAAAAATATGAAATTAATATTTATGTCTCAGATAGCAAGCCCTCAGATCCCGAATCAGGAACACACAAGGTAAAGCTCAGCGGCAGTATTGAGCGTAACGGTTTTCACCATATTGATCTTGACACTCCCATTGAGCTGACAGCAGGGCAATATCTTTCAGTTGTTGTCCGCCAAGCCGATTCTGACGGCAATAATGCCGCTCATATTTTTGAGTCTGGTGATGATTTTACCTCCCGTGAAGGCGAAAGCTGGGCATATACAGGCAGCAGATGGATTAACACCTACAACTACACTAACAGCGGCTATAAAATAAAAAACGCCACCATCAAGGCATATTACAAAACAAACACCGCAACAGTCAACTTCAACACCCGTGAAGCAGAGCATTTTAACTCTGTAACCGTCAATGTGGGTGAATGTGCACCCCAACCTCAGGACCCCGAAAAGGAAGGCTTTGAGTTTCTGGGCTGGTACAGCAACAATACCGTCACAGACAAATGGGACTTTTCCACTCCCATAACTCACGACATGGTGCTTTTTGCAAAATGGTCTGAACCTGAAAATGTGGATATGAAAATAAGGTCAACGGTTTGTAATTTAAATGGAGAATTTCGACCCACAGTCAAACTTTTTGGAGACAATATCGAGAATTTAACCTTTTACTTCACAAAAGACGGGAAACCTTACACATATTTTTCACCAAGTGACTTAAACTCAGGGTGGATTATTCCGCTCCCGCTGGGAAAATACACCGTTTTCGCCTATGTAACAGGCATCAACGGCGAAGAAATTACCTCTGATACCGAAACCTTTACCGTCACCGACAAGCCGGCAATAAGTGTACACGAAGGCTTGCTCACCACTGTAAATGTTCCTGATGATGGTGCAGATTTATACGTTGCGCAATACGATGACGAAGACCGATTTATTTCTGTCAAAAAGCAAACCATCACCGTTCCAAACAGCATAGGAAACGCCCCCACAGATTACAGCAATCCCCGCTTCTTCCTATGGAGTCTGAACGGAACAACACCTTTGTGTGAAGCTGTTGAATAAGCTAAACAACAATTCCGAGTATAACAAAGAATGACAGAGCTTTCCTTGTGATAAGGTCATGTTGAGCGTAGTCGAAACATCTTTTCCACTCAAAACCCCAATATTTACAAAGAAGCCAACAAAAATAGCCTTCACCTTTCGGTGAAGACTATTTTTTTACTCTTTCAGCTTATTTCCAATCTTCCCACTTATATTCATAACCCGATTTGTCAAGCCAGTAGTTATGTGTAATTGTTGCTTCAAGAACAATCACATAATACCACTTTTCTTCTTTCAGGTCATTATAGGGATTGAAGCCAAGGGATTTAACATAGCTTTCAAGAGGCTTTCTGCCAAGAATCTTGTTCATAACCGTCATAACCTCTGCACGGGTTATGTTGTTTTCGGGCTTGAAAGTTTTGTCTTCATAACCCTCAACCAAACCGCTCTCATTAAGAGCAATAATCTCGTCATACGCCCAATGGCTTTCCTCCAGATCCGAGAACGGATTCTTGTCATCCTTCGCTTCATCAATACCTGTAAATCTGTAAATCAACGCCGCAAATTCGGCACGGGTCAAATTCCGTGCAGGCTTAAATTCTCCGTCGGGATAACCGTATATAACGTCTTTGTCCGACATATACTCAATTTCCTTTACGGACCAGCGTTCCTTTTCCACATCGGGGAACACATCACCCGTCACAACAAAGGGCTTTTCGTACTCGTGATTTGTAACTCTGTACAAAATTGTTGCCATTTCCTCTCGGGTAATATAACCGTCAGGCTTAACACTTCCGTCGGGATAGCCCTTGATGTAGCCAACGTGTGTGGGATGCTCGTTGCCAAAAATATCCTTTGTATACTTTCTTGTTTTATCAACAACGGAGCTACCTCCGCTGCCTCCGCTGACTCTTGTTGGAACAGTATATTTATAAGTTCCAACATCACCATAAACGCCGTGCCAGCAGTTTTCTACGCACTTTCCGCAGGTGCTGTAATAAACAGCCTTAACCGTTACCGCTCCGGTGAGAACAAGCTCCTCACCCTTATATGCAATACGATTCAGATTATTCTCGTCTGTGGGGTCGCTTCCGTCCAAAGTATAATAGAGTATAACGTTGGGATCGGCCTTGTGTTCATCAAGCAAGGTATACTTTGTATTCTTGGGAAATTCAACCTTTCCGCTGCTTTCAAGTGAAGTCTCAGGAATACCCAGATGAATAAAATCAATCACAAAAGTGCTCTGCGAGTCAGGAATCCTTCCGTTTTCATCCTCAAGCCACGCAACAATGGTTATGTCTTCCATCAGCGCTGTTGGGATAATAGGTCTTTCAATGTCGTATACCGCCTCTTTTGTCTGAATCTCCTGTCCATCTGTCCTGTTATAGATATAATAGTAATGAATATCCGCAGTCTTATTATGAGTAAGGAGCTTTATGCCCTCGGCATAATCGCCCTTTCCAAGCACACTTGCACTTATACGCTGAACATCATAGGGATATGCAATATAAACGCTTCCGCTTGCCCCATTATCCTTTTCAATAATATAGTAATGAATGGTATTTTTGCTGACTCTGCCGGTTTCTTCATTACGCACATATGCCTTGAATGACATTGTGTGAGTTATATCTCTTTCCTGACCGGTATACATAAAGTCCTTTTTGTCGCCATTCTGCCTGTACCAGATTGAATATACGGCAGCATCCGTATATTTCGGCTCAATCTTGTCAGAAGGCGCCATGGGGTCAAATTCAATGCCTGTTGTTTTTTTCTCACTTTCAAGATAGGTTCCCGAAGCCAACGTAATAATAGGTGGCAACGGAATAAAGTTGTATACATAGCTCACAACCGAGCTGAATTTTCCGTCTCTTGCATAACGAATCTGCAAAACGGTATCCTTTTTGAACAAAAGGCTGCCGTTTTCGTCATATGTCAGCCATTCGCCGTCATTATCAAGCCTGTACTGAATTTCTCCGCCGGTATTAAGTGAATAAAGCCTTACTTCAAGCAGATTGTTTTCAGTATCAATCTTCCGCTCTTCATAGGTGCCCGTTTCCTTGTCGGCATATGGCGGTGCAATTACATTATTGTTATCCGACAAAGCATAAACATATCTGTTGGTATCACTTTTAGCACCGTCAAGCTCTGCAAAAATGTCAAGAGTCACACTCTTTCCTGTGTTTTCTCCGTCATTTTCATCACCAAGCCGTTGAGTACAGTCCTTGTCACGGTATGCATTGCCTGTTTGAGTGTCAATATAAAACCTTTCATCGTCCTCATTGACAAATTCATTTTCAAAGTCCCCAATCACATACTTAACCGTACTGCCCTTAACCGCATCAACAGGAATAACAGGGAATCTGTCAGCCTTCAGAGTAGCCGAGGGTGCCGCCTTTGGAGCTTCGGGGGTTATAATATACGAGAAGGTGCCCACGTCACTCTTCACTCCCGACGAATTAACAGCAACAGCCTTAATAACCGTATTTCCCTTTATGTCAATAAAGGCAGTGCCGTTATAGGGATATGTTCCCTCAGTGTTCGGAACCGGGTCGGGGCAAAGCCCGCCGCCATAACAAACGGTGTAATAAATCTGAGTTTTCTGAGGAACAGGCATAAACTGGGTTGCATATCCCTCACCACCGATTTCATGAATGTAGTGTCCCGGAGGAAGAGTTGTCAGCGGCTTAACGGGCTTCATTTTCACAATATCATATGAATGTTCAACAACATTGGACCAGCTTTCGCCATCCTTCAGAACAGCCGCCTTGATAACCGTATACTTGGTTATATCAATCACAGCCGTGTCAGATACCTCGTCTGCCTTTATCCTGTTGCCACTTGTAATGGGGTCACTGCCGTCAAGAGTATAGTACAGCGTAAAGCGTGAGGTTGTGTCCTCCGAGCTTTCGGGCGTGTAAATTGTAACCTCATCCGCATTTGTAAACTGAGTGCTCTCAGGAGCAAACATCGGGGGGAGCGGCTTTATTTTGTATACAAAATCATACTCCTCACCCTCCTGCTTAATTGAACCGTCATCGTCATATTCCACAGCCTTTGCAATAATCGTGGTATCCTTGTCTATAACCAAAACCTCGGTATATTCCAACCACTTGCCGTCCCATTCCTCGTCATCATAATGATAAAGAACGGTGTATTCGGGATTGGTTGGCGTAAGGGTCACATTAACACTGCCCTCATAAACACCGTCGGGGTAAAATGCGTCAACGCCAAGGGTATCAGGAGTGCTGATCAAATAATAATATGAATTCTTGTCACTCCACTCTCCGTCATAGAAGCTTATGATGCGAAGAGTCGTGTCCTTGTTAATGGTAATGGGAATATTGCTGTATTCCCGTGCCGTTCCGCTTGCTTTAGGGTCAGTTCCATCGGTTGTATACCAGATTGATGCGCCCTCAGTCTCGCATGAAAGAGTAACGTCAATCTTAGTTTCATATGTGCCCGAATCAGGAGTTGCAACAGGTGCAGCAGGCTTTATGGCAAAATGATAGGGTGGTGTGGCTTCGCTGAACTTACCCATTTTGTCGGTAATCAGCCGAACAGTCCTCTTTTGGTCAATTTCAATATAAGGAGTGTTTTTGTCAACCTTAACCCAGCTTGTTTCGGGGTTCTCTCCAATTTGTGGATTCTCTGCATCCGCCGTAGCTGAAAATGTATAATAAACCTCACTTCCGTCGGCTATTCTCTGAAAAACATTCTTGTCCGAAACATAAACCAAAAACTTTGAATTTCTGCTGTCTCTGTCCGGAGTCAGATTAGTATTACCGGGTTCGTTGCTGTTAAAAAGATACGGTCTGTCGGGAACAATCTCATACCTATAATTCACCGTGTTACTGTACAGCCCTTCACCTCCGGGAACTTCTCGGTAAGCACAGGTTCTGATTGTGGTGTCCACCTCAATATCAATAGGTCCTTTATATTCAATTCTTGACTTGCTTGTTGCAGGGTCAGACAAATCATCCGTATAGTAGATAGTACAGCCCTCATCCTGAGTCAGCTTAACCGTAACCTTTTCGGGATAGGTACCCTCGGTGGGATTTGCAATGGGCGGTGTGGGCTTTGCTCTGTCCTTAATCAGAATATGATGAAAGCCGCCATTCACAGCATTGAAGGTAAAGGTCTGCTCCGAAAGCTCGTCATTGAGATTCTTTGCAAAAAGCTCAAGGCTTCGTCCTTCAACACCGCTGTCAATGTCAATAAACACATCGGTGCTTCCTGTATTTATGGGCATAAGCGAGAGCTTGGCAAGGTTGTACCAAAGCTGATTATCCTTCTTCTGAGGAACATATCCGCCGCTGAAGAATACGGTTATATATGCAGTGTTATAGGTCTTGTTCCCCATTGTGTAGGTCTCTCTGCCGTCATGCGCATGAACATAATAACCAACCGTTGTCACCGGAACATTCGTACCGGTATCTTCACCAATATTCACGTCATCCTTATCCAATGTCGGGAATCCTGCATCAGGAATGGTATAATCAATGGGCGCACTGTTACTGCCCGCAAAATTAAAATAATTGGGGTCAAAGCAAATACGCAGAGTATACCCGTTCATATCGTACTGCGGGTCCAGATGAACATCATTTTCAACTCTGCCCCTGTTTGGGTTATCAACCGCAAAATAAACATCAATAGCCTCACCCTTATAAGCAACGCTGTTATTTGTTGTTCCATTGGGGAAGTTCTCTTCCTGTGCGTGAAGATAAACGGTTCTGTGGGTCGGAGGAGTCTCCTCCGCAAAAACACCCATATTCAGCATGGACAAAACCATAATAATGCATAAAAACAATGATAAAACCCTTTTTTTCAACATAATCTTCTGCTCCTTTACTTGAAATCCGTATATATCATGGACCCAAAAAGTCCTGAAAGTAAACACTTCTCCAACATTAATTGTACACCTTTTGTCCCATTGAGTCAACCCCAAAGCACCAAAAAACTTCATGAATATTTGGGAAATCTGCCATTTTTTCAGACGTTCTCTCTCAAAACCGACACATTATGTCGGTTTTGAGAGAGAACGAAGCCGGGCTTCGTTCTCATTCACCTTGCCTCCCTCCGACTTTTGCCTTCGGCAAAAGTCGGAGGGAGTTTAAGCGAGAATAACGAATTGTTATGGAAGAAACGCCTCCGCGTTTCAACCTCAACTCTTCACTCTTCACTATTCACTCTTAACTCAAATTATTCTCCCCATGAAACAAGCACGTATGCTACGTCCTTTGAGTCAATAACCCCGTCACGGTTAAGGTCATACTTTGCGTTTGCATCGTATGCACTTGTTGTTGTTTTTGTGTTGAAGTATGAAACAACTGCCGAGAGGTCATAGATGTTGATGTTGTTGTCCTTTACAATATCACCTGCAAGGAAGTTCTTTGTT
>JAFSDN010000120.1 GCA_017436245.1 Clostridia bacterium | reverse complement strand
GCGAAAAGCTTGCTGCTGAAGTAAGCGAAGAGCTTGAAAGACAGATTCCAATGCTCGAAAGAAGTGAAATCGCAAGAGCGTCTATAGACAACAACGGCAAAATTATTGTTGCAAAAAGCCTTGATGCAGCGATTGATATTGCAAACGAAATAGCTCCAGAGCACCTTGAGCTTTGTATGGACAATCCGTTTGATTATCTTGACAGCATAAAGCACGCAGGCTCTGTGTTTATGGGCAAAAACTGCCCTGAGGCCTTGGGTGACTATTTCGCAGGCCCTAACCACACATTACCAACAAGCGGTACTGCTAAGTTTTCAAGTCCGTTGTCGGTTGATGACTTTGTCAAGAAGATGCAGTACACATATTACACAAAGGATGCCCTTGAGAGGGTTGCAAAGGACGTTGAATACTTTGCAAAAAAAGAGGGACTTACAGCACATGCGAAAAGTGCAGTTATACGCATGGAGGATTGATTACAGGTGAGTAGATTTTTCAGCGATAAATACAAAAAACTTGTTCCGTACACTCCAGGGGAACAACCAAAGGACACGGAATATATAAAGCTTAATACAAACGAATCACCGTTTCCACCATCGGAAAAAGCTATAAAATATGCGACGGAGGAAGCAGGCAGGTTGAATTTGTACCCTGACCCAGAGTGTAGAGCGCTGACTCAGAAAATTGCAGACTTGTTGGGTGTGGATTTTGACGAAGTGCTTGTCACAAACGGCTCCGACGAAATTTTGAATTTTGCGTTTATGGCTTTTTGTGATGAGAAAAACCCTGCGGTTTTCCCTGATTTGACATATGGATTTTATTCCGTTTTTGCACAACTAAACGGAATCGCTTATGAGGAAATACCGCTAAGGGATGATTTCACAATAAATATAAACGATTATTTTGGCGCGAAAAAAACAATATTTATTGCAAACCCAAATGCTCCCACAGGAATTGCGCTCACTGTTTCCGAGGTTGAGGAAATTTTAAAAGCAAATCCTGATAACGTGGTGGTAATTGACGAAGCTTATGTTGATTTTGGGAACGAAAGCTGTGTAAAACTTATACATAAATACGATAATCTGCTTGTTACTCAGACGTTTTCAAAGTCACGTTCAATGGCAGGAGCAAGGCTTGGGTTTGGCGTAGGATGCAAGGAGATTATACAAGACCTGAACACCATAAAATATTCTACAAATCCATATAATATCAACAAAATGACGATGGCGGCAGGTGTTGGTGTCCTTGAGGATGAAGAATACACACTTGTAAACTGTAAAGAAATTATAAAAAACAGAGAATTCACAACGTCAGAGCTTGAAAAGTTAGGTTTTAATGTGACAGATTCGACGACAAATTTTGTTTTTGCATCTCATCCTGACATTGACGGTGAAAAACTTTATCAGATGCTCAAGGAGCGGGGAATCCTCGTTCGCCACTTTAATAACCCAAGAATTTCACAGTACAACCGCATAACGGTTGGAACCAGAGAACAGATGGAAAAATTGATTGATGCAATAAAAAGTATATTGGAGGGAATTTGAATGAGAACTGCTGAAATAAAAAGAAAAACTGCTGAAACAGATATTGTCCTTTCACTTAACATCGACGGAAAAGGAGAAAGCCAGATTAAAAGCGGATGCGGTTTTTTGGACCATATGCTTACTTTGTTCGCAAAGCACGGAAGATTTGATATAAACCTTATATGCAACGGAGATACATACGTTGACGACCATCACACAGTTGAGGATATAGGCATAGCTTTGGGTGAGGCTTTTTCAAGCGCACTTGCCGATAAAAGGGGAATTGTACGTTATGGAAATATGATTCTTCCGATGGATGAATCTTTGATTATGTCGGCGATAGATTTGTCAGGAAGAGGCTATCTTGGTTATGGTCTTGACATCCCTGCTGAGAAGGTTGGCTCGTTTGATACAGAACTTGTTGAGGAATTCTGGCTTGCATTTGTAAGAAAGGCAGAATGTACACTCCACATCAAACATTTGGCAGGCACAAACTCGCACCACATTATCGAAGGTGCGTTCAAGTCTGTTGCACGCAGTTTAAAACAGGCGGTTTCCATAGACAGTGATTTTGCGGACGAAATTCCGTCCACCAAAGGAGTGTTATAATGATAGCGATTGTTGACTACGGTGTAGGCAACCTGTTTTCCCTTAAAAGCTCCTTTGCGGCAATCGGTGAAGCCGTTGTTGTGACAGGAGATGCGCAGGAAATTAAGAATGCTGAAAAAATAATACTTCCGGGTGTTGGTGCTTTTGGAGACGCAGCAAAAAAGCTGAGAGAAACAGGTCTTGACAAAGTGGTGAAGGAAGAGGCAGAAAACGGAAAGCCGATACTTGGAATTTGCCTTGGTATGCAGCTTTTGCTTGAAAAAAGTTTTGAGTATGGAGAACACGAGGGTCTTGGACTCATTGGCGGTGAAATCCGTCCGATTTCAGAGATTATTCCAAAGGATTTGAAAATACCTCATATAGGTTGGAATTCTTTGCGTTTTAAGGGCGAAAAGTCTAAGATTTTCAAGTACATAAACGACGGAGATTTTGTTTACTTTGTCCATTCGTTTTACGGTGCAAAATGCGACGAAAGTGTGTCTGCAACAGCTAAATACGGCGCTGAACTTACTGCTTCGGTGGAAAATGGCAATGTTTACGGTTGTCAGTTTCATCCTGAAAAAAGCGGTGAAGTTGGGCTTAAAATATTAAAGGCTTTTTGTGAAATGGAGGTCTAACAGTGAACATATTTCCAGCGATAGATTTGGTTGACGGAAAGGCTGTGCGTCTTTTGAAAGGCGACTATAACCAAATGACGGTTTATAGCGACAATCCTTCAGAATTTGCAAAGGATTTTGAACAACAGGGAGCAAAGTATATCCATATTGTGGACCTGCAGGGTGCAAAGGATGGAACAACGCCTAATATCGACACAATTAGAGAAATTGTTAAAAATTGCAATTTGTTTACCGAAGTGGGCGGAGGCATCCGCAGTATGGAGGTAATTGAAAAATATATTGACGCAGGTGTTGACAGGGTTATTCTTGGCACAGCGGCAGTCAATGATGAGGAGTTTTTGAAAAAAGCAGTTGAAAAATACGGAGACAAAATTGCCGTAGGTGTGGATGTCAAGGACGGTTATGTGGCAATCAAGGGGTGGACAGAAAAGTCGGAACACAGTTGCTTTGATTTTTGCAAGAAGATGCAGAATATCGGCGTAAAAACGCTTATTTGCACAGATATTTCAAAGGACGGAGCAATGCAGGGCACTAACCATGAGCTTTACAAAGAGCTTTCCGAAAGATTCAGTATGCAGATTACTGCTTCAGGCGGTGTGTCATCAATAGATGATGTAAAGAGACTAGCAAGCCTTGACATATACGGGGCAATCATCGGCAAGGCATATTACACAGGTGCAATATCACTTAAAGAGGCAATCGAGGTGGCAAAATGATAACAAAACGTATAATACCCTGCCTT
>JAFSDN010000119.1 GCA_017436245.1 Clostridia bacterium | reverse complement strand
TGTACGGGTATAATTATGATGAACTCAGTTATTGGGCCGACCAATTGAAAAGTAGATTGTTGGAACATCGTCGTATCAAGGAAGTGACCATCAATTCGGAATTTTCCTGGTGGAAGGATGATTACAGCGAATTTTATCTGGAATTTGACAAAGAACGGTTGGCAAAGGAAAACATAACAGTGATGCAGTTGTTTGCGGCTCTGCGTCCGATATTCGGCCGGAACATTCCTTGTGGTAATATTATCTATGAAAGCCAGTTGGAACAATTGAAGCTGACTTCTTTCCAAAGCGGTGATTATGATGTGTGGAGTTTTGTCAATATCCCTTTTTCAGTCAATGGACAGGCATATAAATTAGCCGATTTTGCAACAGTCAAGAAAGGTCAGTCTCCGCAGAAGGTCGCCAAGCAGAACCAGCAATATATTCTGTGTCTGCAATACGAGTATATCGGTTCTTCCGAACAAGGACGGAAACTGTTGAAGAAGGATTTGGAGAAATTCAATGCCATATTGCCGATGGGTTACAAAGCGGAAGATGATGGTATTGGTTGGTGGTGGGGAGAAGAAGACAACAAGCAGTACCTGCTGTTGCTGATAGTGATTGCTATCATCTTTTTCACGGCCAGTATCCTGTTCAATTCTTTAAAGCAGCCGTTGGCCATTATCTTTGTCATTCCGATTTCCTATATTGGGGTATTCCTTACCTTCTATCTGTTCGGGTTGAATTTTGATCAGGGAGGTTTTGCGTCGTTTGTATTGCTTTGCGGTATAACGGTCAATGCCAGCATTTATATTCTGAACGAGTATAATACCGTGCGTCTCCGATATCCGTTGTTGCGTCCGGTTGTGGCGTATGTCAAAGCATGGAATGCCAAGATAATACCGATTTTCCTGACGGTTGTCTCCACGATTCTTGGGTTTATTCCGTTCATGGTAGGTGATAGTAAGGAAGCTTTCTGGTTCCCTTTAGCCGCTGGAACTATCGGCGGTTTGGTCATGTCAATCGTGGGAATATTCATTTTCTTGCCGATCTTTACGCTGAAAAGGGAAAAGAGGAAGAAGATAACCGTTTAAAAACTTGACAGGGCTTTTCCAAAAAGATGAAGAGCTTTTTCAAAAAGCTCTTGATGAATTGAAGAAAACTCCTTGACGAATTTGATCGTTCGTCAAGGAGAATTTTCCTCCTTTCTTCAAGTAATTCATTGAAACTTCTGCAATATCTGCAAAAGAAAGGTAAAACATTGTCACTCAGAATTTTGTTGTTTCAGGTTCTCTGCAAATTCTCTGCCACATCTGCCACGCTTTCCCGTTGTTTGTTGCAGATGTGTAACGCCTGTTGCAGATGATGTGCCACCGAATTTCGTTGATATACAGGGTGGTGTCTTCCCGTTGCAGGGATTGCAGAGGTTTCCGGAAAAATCCTCACGGCTTGAGCGAAAACTCACCTTATACGCGCATATATTATAATAATAAGGTATAGCTTCGAAGCGGCTTCAAAACCTCCTTCAAAAACCAACCGGACAACTTCCTTGCAAATCAGCGACTTAACATAAAAAGCATAAAAAAGTCTGAAAAAGTTGTTTGGAATATTTGGCGGATATGTTGTAAAGCAGTAATTTTGCATCCGCTTTCGCGAGAGAAAGGGGATGAAGTTGACATGCTGACGAAGGGAAAAGGTTATGAACACCGTATGATGAAAACTTTCTGAAAATTTTTCTTCAAAAAGTTTTGGCGGTTCAGGAATTTGCCTTACCTTTGCATCCGCTTTCCAAAAGAAAGCCATAAAGAAGAGTTCTTTG
>JAFSDN010000118.1 GCA_017436245.1 Clostridia bacterium | reverse complement strand
GTTTTACCTTCCTCTCAGCCTGTAACACAAGCTCCCGTTTCTTATTCATTTTTATATATTATATCACTTTATAATAAAGATTACAATACCTTTTGAAAATTTTAGCTGTTTCTTTGATGTATGATAATGAATGTGCAAGAAATATCAGCAAAGTGCATTGATTTAGCTTTTCTGTGGTGATAAAATTCTATTTATAAGTTGTTGAGTAGCATATAAAGGGGTGTTTTCGTGGTATCAAAGGATTTTGTTTTTTTACAGCTTTCGTCGCTTAACAAGGTTTTTCTGGATGAAAATCATATGGCGTTGAGCGAGGTAAAGGGTACATGCGCATTAAAAGGTGAAAAGGTGTCGTATCAGATTTTGTATACGGGAGGCGCAGAACGGTGGACTGCCTGCCGATACAGCATTTGTGCTGACCAAAGAATAAAGGTGAATACGTTCAAGGTGGGGAATGTTCCCTGTGAGGTTCCGGCTTTTTCCAACGAAACAGACTGTCACTATCTGAGGACAACTCCCGGACTTTATCCCGATGTTTTGTACCCGGACTCTGACAAAGCCATTGATATTAAAAGAGAAAACAAGCATTCCTTGTTTGTTACGGCTGAAATTCCTGAGGACATTCCTTCGGGCAGTTATAGCATTGAAATTACCTTTGAAGTTAAAGAAGTTAAGGTGAAAAAGGTCTTTGAAATAACGGTGATTGATGCCCTTTTGCCAAAGCAGGAGCTTACATACACTCAATGGTTTTATGCGGATTGTATTGCAAGCTATTATGGCTATGAGATGTATTCTGAGGAACATTGGGCAATGATTGAAAAGTTTGTTGTGAAGGCAAAGGAGCTTGGAATCAATATGATTCTGACCCCTATATTTACCGTTGCCCTTGACACCGAGGAGGGTGGTGAAAGACCAACACATCAGTTGGTTGATGTGGAGTATATTGGCGGTGAATATACCTTTGGCTTTGACAGATTGGAAAGATGGATTGAAATGTGCCAAAGATGCGGAATTCACAAGTTTGAAATGTCCCATCTGTTTACCCAATGGGGGTCGGGATGCATGCCAAAAATCGAGGCAAAAACTGAAAATGGAACCGAAAAGATTTTTGGCTGGCACGTGAAATCCGAAAGCGAGGAATATAAAGAATTTTTGAGAGCATTTCTGCCCGGACTGACAGATTTTCTTAAAAATCAAGGGGTATATGAGGACTCGGTTTTTCACATATCCGATGAACCTAAGTTCGAGAAGGACTACGAAACATACAAGGCACAAAGGGAAATGCTTGAGGGATATGTTGAATCGGAGAAAATTATTGATGCAATATCCCACTATGAATTCTGTGAGTGCGGCTTGGTGAAAAAGCCGGTGGCGCTGACCTATTATGTTGATGCCTTTTATGAAAAGGGCTTTAAGGACATATGGACGTATTACTGCTGCGGACCGTGCATTGAAGGTTACAGCAACCGTTTTATTGCAATGCCCTCGGGCAGAAACAGAATAACGGGATTTCAGTTGTATAAATATGACATAGACGGCTTTTTGCATTGGGGATATAATTTTTATTACTCCGAGCTTTCGAGACGGGTGATAAACCCCTTTCAGGAAACGGATGCAGGCGGCGGAATGCAGTCGGGTGATGCTTTTACGGTTTATCCCGGAACGGACGGCCCTCTTGACTCGCTCAGGGGAATTGCCTTTTTTGAAGGGCTGCAGGATTTGAGGGCTTGCAAATTGCTTGAACGGTATATAGGCAGAGATGAGGTTGTTAAAATAATAGAGGAAAGCGGCGAAATCAGATTTAACCAGTTTCCACGCACCGACAGCGGAGTTCTTGAAATCAGAGAGCGCATAAACAAAAAATTAATTTCTGTAATCGGATAAGAAAGGAAGATTGTTATGACACCATATGCTAATTTACATATGCACACAACTCATTCGGACGGAGTGTATACCCCTGCCGAGATTGTGAGAGTTGCAAAGGAGGAGGGCTACCGTGCCGTGGCGATTTCTGACCACGATGCGGCAACAGGCTATCCCGAACTGAAAAAAGCCTGCGAAGAAGAGGGCATGGAATGTATTTTTGCCGTTGAATTTTCGGTTTGGTACAAGGATTCGGGCTGTCATATTGTTGCATTTGACTTTGACCCGGAGTAT
>JAFSDN010000117.1 GCA_017436245.1 Clostridia bacterium | reverse complement strand
GGTTTCTTTTCATTCATATCAAATTACCTCTTACTTTCGTTTGATTACTTCGTTTCCTTATGAAGTGTGTGCTTCTTGCAGAATCTGCAGTACTTGTTCATTTCAAGCCTGTCAGGATCGTTCTTCTTGTTCTTCATTGTGTCATAGTTTCTCTGTTTGCACTCTGTGCAAGCCAATGTGATTTTAACTCTCATTTTTTTCACCCTTTCTGTATAAACACCACCGGAAAGGAAAACCGTCCGGTATTTTTTACAAATTAACGCTGTGTTTTTTTCACAACACAAATAAAGCCCCTTTTCAGAGGTAGGTATATATTATCACAAATTTCAACACTTGTCAATGGTTTTTCAAAATTTTTTCTTACAAAAGAATAATCCGCCTTTGTCCCACAATATATTGTAGATACAGGCTCACATCAAGCCCTATATTCCGAAAGGAGTCGTTTTTATGAAAAGAATTCTGAGCATTTCATCAGTTTTTATAGGTCTTGTCATTGGTGCAGGCTTTGCATCGGGCAAAGAAATCTTCAACTTTTTCTGTCTGCCGTCCCGAACCGACTTCACCGGAATTGTTCTGGCAACAATCAGTTTTGGAGCAATTTGCTTCATTATAATGCACCTGTCCCAAAAATGCTGTTCAAAAACCTTTGACCAACTGATTGAGCACCTTTGCAACAGCTTTGCACCGGCAATAAAGCTCTTTATGCTTGCCTTTATGTTCAGCGGTTTTTTTATTATGTTTTCAGCCTGCGGCGTTCTTGCAAAGGAAACCTTCAGTCTGTCCCCCCAATGGGGAATATGGTTTCTCGCCCTTATGTGCTTTGTCGTCTTTTCCTTTGACGTCAAAGGGCTTGTGGCAATCAACACCGTGCTCGTTCCAATAATGCTTGCAGGAATGACATATGTATGCCTCTCGGCAGGACTTGCGGCACTCCCCGTCTTTTCAGCCTTTGAAAGCATAAAAACAAATCCGCTCATTTCCGCACTGTGTTACGTCAGCTACAACACCATAACGGCAGGAGCCGTCCTTGTTCCTCTTTCCAACGCCGCAACACGGAAACAAATAATCTGTGCATCAACCGTGAGCAGCTTTATCCTTGGAATAACAATCTTCATTGCATGGCTGTGCATGAACCATTTTTTCAAAGGCCTTGCAGATTCCGAAATGCCGCTCCTTGAGCTGGCATCCCGTGACGGTGATTTCAGTAAAAAATGTTATACCGTTGTGCTGTTCATGGCACTATGTACCACGGCAGTTTCATATGGTTTCGGGATTCTTTCAAAATTCCGTTTCAAAACCCGTGCATACCGAATCGGGGCATCAGCAATCCTGTGTCTTTTGGCAATTCCGTTGGCAAGCCTCGGCTTTTCAACTTTGGTGGCAAATCTTTATTCCGCATTTGGATATATGGGACTGTTCTGGACAGCATTTATCATCATAAAATATCTTAAATCTTAACTTACCGCAAATCCGTATCCGCAGCTCCCGTATGCTGTGACGGAATCACAGGCCGCGGTGCATCCTCCGGCACAGGCGGTTTGTAGCTGATAATGGGAACAGTATCCTCCGAAACAGCCGTCATAACATTCAACGTTTCGCCCTCAGGGACATCATCCTCAGGATAAAGCGGAACAGCACCATCCACAGGATTTGCCTCAGTTTTTTTCTTTCCCTTTCCCACAACAATCAATATAATCACCAAAGCAACACAAATAACGCCCGATACAGTAACCACAATAATCTTTACTGTGCTATTATCCTTCTTTTCCACATACCTGTTATCGGGAGCCGCCTCCGCAAGCTCAATAAGATTGTTGATATACGGGGTTTGGGGCTGATATTTTGCTACCCTTCTGAAGCATTCAACAGCCGCAGGCCCATAGCCGTCCTGCAAAAGCTGAAGCCCCGTCATAAAGGTTTTTGAAACCTCACCCTGACCGATTTCAAGGTCTGAGGAAAGTTTTTTCACCAATCGGGCAGGAACCATACTCCCCAAAGGCTTATCCTGCGCGTTTACATATGTATTCAAGCCCTCAATATCCAGCTTGGCATCAACTGACGGTCCGCCGCTGTTTCTTCCCGAAAGAGCACAGGTGATGCCTATTGCCTTATATTTTGTACCGTCAATTTGGCTCAACCGGGCAACCGAACCGTTTTCAACCGCAATATCCAAATCCGTCTCTTCATTATCCGTCTTCCGAAAATGGCTATCTGCCGCATCAGGGAATCCTGCCGAAACAATCTTGCTGTTCAATTCGGGATATTTCTCCGACAGCTTCAGTGCCACAAGATTTTTTGCATCAATTTTCAGTATTGCAGTGTCCCCCACCGGGCTTTCAATGTCCTTTGACATATCATGGGCAACAAGCTCAGCCGCATAAACCTTTGCGGCATCTTTCTCTGTTGCACCGTGGCCGTTGGGAAACAACACCTCAAATTCAGCCTCGGCCTCAACAATCTGTATATTCTGCACAGCAAAATCAAGCATCAATCTGCAAAAGGCATCAATTTCCTTATCCGAAAAAGACACATTGTATTTTTCAAACCCTGTAATCAGCTTTGAAACATTACTTTCCATGTCTTCCCGAAGCTTATAATAATATACCTCTTTTTTAAATTCCTCACCCATGCCAACAACAGGCGAATTTGTTGCAATGTACCCATCCTCGCCAATAACAACACCACCGCCGGTAAACACGCCCTCAAGTTTCATTTCCTGCTGATAACCCAAGGTCAGGTATTCTTCGGTATTCTTCCTCATATCAGCAAGTACGGCAGCGGCAGCATCACCCGCCGTGAGCGCTTTGACGGCTTTTTTCCCAATGCTTTCAAACCTCTCAGCCGCATACACCGCATCAAACGACACAGGTACATATTGGATTGTTGCGGAATACGCTATTCTGATTTGCGGAACTGTTGCCTTCAAACCATTGGCAATCATTTCATCATTATATTTATATGAACTGCGATAACCGTATTTTTCAAACAGAGGAGCATCCTCCCCGGCAAAAACCGACACCGAAGACATCAAAAAAGTCATACAAATGAGCAATTTTGCCGCTTTGTAAAATAGTTCTCTCATAAAATTTCCTTTCGAAACACAGACCCAATTTTTACTGTCCGCTTTTTACATTGATTTTTTTGTTTTCAATATAAATATGCTTGTTACAAATATCAAATGCCGCTCTTTTGTGAGAAATAATAACACATGTTTTATTGTCAAGATTTCTTATATTCTGCAAAAGCCGAAGCTCGGTGTCTTCATCAAGCGCCGAGGTTGCCTCGTCAAGAAGAATAATGGGCGCATCCGAAAGAATGGCACGGGTCACAGCAAGTCTCTGCACCTGTCCCTCCGAAAGTCCTGCACCTTTTTCGCCTATTTTTGTATCAAGCCCGTCGGGAAGCTGACCGATAAATTCTGCCGCACAGCTTATTTCCGCCGCTTTCATAATATCATCATCGGTTGCATCGGGGCGCACCATTGAAACCGCCTCACGGATAGTCCCCGAAAGCAAAAGATTGCCCTGAGGTACATAGGAAAAGAGCGGACGTGAATATTTTCCAACTTCACGGCGCTGTTCACCGCTTTCAAGAAAAATTCCGCCCTTTTCAGGGTTCAGAACGCCCAGAAGAAGCTTTATCAGCGTACTCTTTCCGATTCCCGAAATTCCTGCAATAACAGCAAAATCGCCCTTTTCAATGGCAAGATTTGCACCTTCAAGAACAATATCTCTGCCATAACCGAAGGAAACATCCTCAAAAACAATACGACTTAACTTTTCATACTCAGACACAGGTTCAAGAGCCTCGTGATTTCCCGGCTCGTCGGGCAAGTTGTCAAGCTCAATAATTCTCTCTGTGGAAGCAATTATGGAATAATACTGGGGAACAACTCCCGAAAGACCTGCAAAGGGCGACTGAACCTGATTCACAAGCTGAATAATTGCCGTCAGAGCACCAAAGGTGATGGTTCCCGCAAAAAGTCTGTATGAACTCCACACCAGAGCATAAAGAGAACCCAAGCTAAAAACCATGCTCAGCCCCGAGGTTGAGAAAATGGTCAGATTCCGACGCACCATCTGGGCTTTGTAATTCTCCTCCTGCAAGTCTGCGGCTTTTTCCGAAACTTTTTTCTCAATTCCAAAAACCTTCACCATAAGAAGACTGCCCAAAGACTCCTGCAAAAATGACCTGACCTTTGCCTCGGTTTCCTGAACACGCTTGTGGGTATTCTTGAGAATCTTTCTGAACGCCGTAATAACAATCAGAACCAGAATTCCGCCAAAGCAGAATATAAACGCAAAGTTGCGGTCAAGGCGTGTCAGAGCAATCAACGCATAAACAAGCCCAACCAAAAGCGCCATAACCGACGGAATAAGGGCAAGAATACCGTTTGAAATAATGGAAATGTCATTATTCATTCTTGTGAGAAGGTCACCGCTGTGATAGCTTGTTGCGGCAGAATAATCCTTTTTGAGAACGGACGTAAAAATCCTGTTTCTGAGATTGAGCCTGAGTCTTGCACCCACGTGAGCCTCAATTGCCTGTCCAATTAAACGAATTCCAATTTGTGCAACAATAATAACCAACAGCTTCAGCGCCGAATCCATCAGTCCGCTCAGATTTTTTGCCACTGCTGCATCAATAACATATTGGGAGATCAGGGCAAATGTAACTCCCAGAACAGTCAATGAGCATCTTAGAACCGCAAGAAGAACAACAATCCATATCTGAGCCTTTGACTGCCCGTATATCCACTTTAATGTTGATTTATCTTTCATATAAAAAAACATCCTTTTTCATTTTATGCATACAAAGACATAATAACATACATTTTTATTTTCGTCAACTCCGCCCGATTTTTCGCCATACTAAGCTCAAAACGGCGTCAAAAAAAAGGTTCTGTAACAAATGTTGGGGTTTTTGACCGAAAAAGATGTTTCGACTACGCTCAACATGACATTGTCACACGCAGAGTTCTGTCATTCTGAGCACAGCGAAGAATCTTTCCAAAGTGTTTACCCCAACATTTGTTACAGAACCATAAAAAAGCGCCTTTGGCGCTCGCCTGCGGCGAGCAGAAAAGGATACAGCTTTTTTCGTCCATGTGCGTTTCTGCCAAAGGCAGAAAATTTCGCACGGACAATTAAATTTATGTTTTTGTTTTATGGAAAATACACCACAAAGGTTGTATTTTCCATAAAACAAAAACAAGGCACGAGAAATTCGCACCTTGCCGCCTTTGATTGGTCAACAACCGGATTCTTTGGCTGCGTTCATCCGCAACACTGCTTTCTTCTGTCAATCCTTCAGCATATTCAGAACTTCGCCCGCAGACATTCCGCCCACATTGCGCCGAACCTCCTCGCCACTTTTAAACACAATCACCGTTGGAATGGACATAACACCGTATTCCATAGCAATCGCTTCTGCTTCATCAATGTTGATTTTGGCAATAACCGCATCATCGCCCACCTTTTCGCTTACCTTTTCAAGAATTGGGGCAAACATTTTGCAGGGCATACACCAGTCTGCAAAAAAATCCACAAGTACCGGTTTTTCCGTATTTTGAACTGTTGCTTTAAAATTTTCTGCCGTCAAATGTAATACACTCATATTCACATCTCCTTTTGTTATAGTATTTTATCTCATTTAAGATATTATTCCTCAAATATCAATTTCCAACGAAACGGGGCAATGGTCCGAACCAAAAACATCCGTATGAATCTTTGCTTCTTTTATGTTGCCTTTCAGGCTGTCGGAGGTAATGAAATAATCAATTCTCCACCCTGCATTCTTCTCTCTTGCCTTGAACCGATAGCTCCACCAGGAATAAATATCCGTAGCGTCGGGATAAAGATAACGGAAGCTGTCGCAAAAACCACTTTCCAGAAGTGATGTCATTTTTTCACGTTCTTCATCGGTGAACCCCGCATTGCGGCGGTTTGTTTTTGGGTTTTTCAGGTCAATTTCCTTATGTGCCACATTCAGGTCACCACAAAGGACAACAGGCTTGTTTTTGTCAAGCTCCATAAGAAATTTACGGAAGTCATCCTCCCATTCCATCCGGTAATCCAGCCTTGCCAGCTCATTCTGGGAGTTTGGAGTGTAGCAGGTGACAAAATAAAACTTTTCAAATTCAAGGGTAATAACTCTGCCCTCATGGTCGTGTTTGTCAATACCTATGCCGCACGTAACACTCAACGGTTCAATCCGTGAAAACACCGCTGTGCCTGAATAACCCTTTTTGTCGGCACTGTTCCAATACTGAAAATATCCTTCCGCAGGCACTTCTGCCTGACCCTCCTGCATCTTTGTTTCCTGAAGTGCAAAAATATCAGCATCAAAGCCGTTGAATATCCCCATAAAGTCCTTTTCAAGACAGGCTCTCAATCCGTTTACGTTCCATGATACAAATTTCAATGTATTCATCCTCCTTCCTGTGGAATTAATTATAATATACCCCATTTATGTCTCAAAGTCAACACAAAAAAACGGTTCTGTAACAAATGTTGGGGTAAACACTTTGAAAAGATTCTTCGCCATGCTCAGAATGACGCACCTTAGCTTGTGATAAGGTCATGTTGAGCGTAGTCGAAACATCTTCTTTGGTCAAAACCCCAACATTTGCAAAAAAACCAAAAAACAGGGCAAGGTAAATTTCTTTACCCTGCCCCGCAAAAGGAGACCTTATTTTTCAACTGTAATCTTTACTGCATTTGTGATGGGAGGAAGGCTCATTGTCATGAAATCCGCATACTCAACCTCAATTTCCTTATCCACCGCAAGGTCATTCACGGTCAAAGCATTGCCGTCCTTGTCGGTTATTACTGTTTCTTCGGTGATATTGAGAACAACATCGCTGTTCATTATTGCATCAAAAACTGTGATTGTTGTACCTTCTTCCGAATCATTCTTTTCAAGAATTGTAACAACCCTTGTAGCCTCTGCAACCGCTTCTTCCTGCTCAATCACACCAAGGAACTGAATCTTTACCGCATTGGTCATGGGAGGAATACTCATTGTCATAAAGTTTGCATATTCAATACGGATTTCCGCATTTTCAACAAGAACATCTGCTGTGAGTGCATTGCCTTCTTCATCGGTAATAACTGTTTCATTGGTGATGTTGGCAACAACCTCTTCGTTTCTCTTGCTGTCAAAAACCGTGATTGAAGTGCCGTTTTCGGTTTTCTCGCTTCCAACAACAATTGCGCCAACACTGTTGTCAATCACAGCAGTAACATTAACGTTGCCATCCTCTGAAACCGTAAATTCCTTTTTGAGAATTTCGTCGATAAATCTGATGGGAACATAGGTTCTGTCATTCTGAAGGAAGGGTGCGCTGCCAAGCTGCATGGGAGCTGTTCTTGCAAAGGTGTAGCCGTCAGCTTCGGGTGAGAATGTCACATAAAGGGGCATATCAACAATTGTTACCTGCTCTGCATCATTATCCCAAAGAACTTCCATGCCAAGACCTTCGCAAAGGGCACGAACGGGAACGAATGCCGCTCCGTCAACCGATATAACCTGTGCATCCTCAACAAGTGTTCCGTTGATTGAAAGAGTATCTGTGTCTGCCGCAAAAACAGCGCCCGCTGTGAGGACTGATGCAACAAGAGCTCCTGCCGTAATGTTCTTTAAAGTTTTTCTGAATTTGTTCATTTTTTAAATCCTTTCTTTTCTTTGAATTTGTTTGTGTTTTTGTCACTTACATACATAATACCTTTCAGCATATCAAAAGGTTGCAAAAAAATAAAAAAATTTTAAAAATTTTTTAAAACATCAACGGCCGCCAAAATGACAGCCGTAAAACAACCTTATTTATTCTTGAATTTTTCCACTGTTGATGCAATCTTCAAAGCCGCCTCGCCTGCACGTCTGTAATATTCTTCGGGTGCAGTATGGTTATATTTATCACTCTCCGAACGGAAAACCTCAAGCATAACCGTCCCTGTAAAGCTGTAATCCGCAAGATATTTTGCAACCATTTCATAATCCGTAATTCCGTCATAGGGAATCAGATGCTCGTCCTCATCGGGCAAATGATGATTGTCATGGATATGAACCGCCGTCAGTCTGTCACCAAAAAGCGGCATAAACCGCTTACCCTTTGTGAAGCATCCCTCATGTCCCACATCCCAACAGAAGCCTGCATCGGAGAATTGTTCCATAACCGATGCAAGATTGGCAATAAACCTCTGATTTTCAAAGGCAAGGGTAACATTCTTTTTCCGTGCGTGCTCCATGAGCTTTTCAAACCTGATATTCCCCGCATCGCTGATTAGCGGAGCAGGTCTGCCCGAAGACAAATGCACAATTGCCACGGGAATTTCATAATCCGCACACTTGTTCACCGCCTCAATCAGGCGGCTTAACGTACCGTCACCCTCAATGCCGGTCTTCCACATATTATTGATACCGGTGAAAGGAGCATGAAGGGTATCAAAAACAATTCCCGCACGCTTCACCTTGTCAACAAGGCTGCCGCTGAGTTCAGGATTGTCCGACATAACAAAGGTATGTCCAAAACCATTTTGCAGCATAAGTTCAATCTGTTTTTCAATGCAAAGTTCCTCCGCTCCGCCGTAGCAGAACAAATTTATACCTGTTTCCATATCAACTGTCCTTATCATTTATATTTAAACAAAAACATTATACAAAATTATTTCACTTTTTTCAAGTCTCTTTCCCACTTAATCATAATAAAAATTCCGTTCAGCAAATAAACAATCCACATAATCAGGGTTGCAAAATTGTCACTGCCTGCCAAAAAATTGCACCACCACATATAAACGCTGAATATATTAACCGCCAGCCAAATCCACCATTGCTCCGAATATCGCTTAACCGAAACAACCATTGCCACAACCGACGAAACTGTGGTGAAGCTGTCAACAAAAGGCATCGCATCACCCATGAACTTCAGCACAAAGCCAAACACCACCGTAAAAAACACCACAACCGTCACAAGCCAAAGCCGTCCACCCGTTGTCATATGCCGCTTTTTCACCTCGCAGGTTTCGACGTCCATATTCTTGCGCCATGCAAAAAAGCCCACAAACATCATGGGAACATAATAAAGTCCGTTGAGAATGGTCTCGCCGTACAGCCTTGCCTCAAAGGAGATTGCCGCATAAAGAACGCAATTGACCAATCCGAATATATATGCCGACAGCTTGCCCTTGCCTGCCAAAAGTGTGTAAAGAACCCCCGTCACAGCCGAGACAATACCCCACACCGTGTCATCCCAGTAAACCGAAAGTCTCCAGATAACCGCACAGACAAAACACG
>JAFSDN010000116.1 GCA_017436245.1 Clostridia bacterium | reverse complement strand
TGTAACTCCAAGTCCGGTAAGAAGTCCGGCAATTTTGCCCGTAGTCAGTTTTCCCAGAAGCGACTGCAAACTTCCACCTGCTCTTCGTTCAAGCGCCGAGCCCATAACGTCCATACCAAAAAGAAACAAACACAATCCGCCGATTAATTCCAATACATTAAAAATATCCATCTTCTAAACTTCCTTTCATTATGTATTATCTCTGAAAACAACTTTAATATATCACAAAAGAAAACTGAAAAAAAGATGTTTTTTCAAGGTTTAACCCAAGGTTAACATAGATTTAACATTGGAATTCCAGCGTTATTCTTGTTCCGACATCAACAACACTTTCGAGTATAATCTCTGCATTGTGAAATGCCGCCCCATGTTTGACAATTGAAAGTCCAAGCCCCGTTCCTCCAACCTTTTTGGAATGGCTTTTGTCAACACGATAAAATCTTTCAAAAATCCTCCCCTGTTCACTATTTGGAATACCGATGCCTGTGTCACGAACAGAAAAATACGCCTTTCCGTTGTCGCAAGCGCTGACAACAACTTCAACCGAACCGCCTTCTTTATTATACTTTATGGCATTGTCGCAAAGATTATAGACCATTTCATCAAGAATCTTTCGTACCCCCTGAACTTTGACATGCTCCCCAATCAAACGAACCGTTATACCACGCTTATCCGCAACCATCTTCAAACGATTTATCGTTTCATCAGCCAAATCATAAAGGTCAACCGCTTCCTTCACAACCTGAATATTACCTTCATCAAGCTCCGATATTCTTATTATATCCGTCACAAGCGTAATGAGTCGTTGGGCTTCATCATAAATGGAGCTTGAAAAATCCCTGACTGTTTCTTCAGGAGTCACGCCATCCTTCATCATCTCCGCAAATCCCGAAATTGACGTCAGAGGCGTTTTAAGTTCATGGGAAACATTGGATGTAAACTCACGTCTAAGCTGCTCTCTTTTTGCGCTCTCGGTCACATCAATAATCATCATAACAGCGCCTATAATTTTTTTGCCATCCATGACCGGATTCGCAATCAAGCGATATTTTTTGTCGCCGTTGTCCATATCCGACTCTGCACGCTTTCCCTTTAAGCCCGATTTCACAACGTCAGAAAAGTCACCGGCACGGTTGATTTCCAAAATGTTTTCATTGCTGACATCTTCCATATCCAAAAGTTTAGTGGCAACACTGTTATAAGTAAGAACAACACCCGACGAATCAACAACCAACAATCCTTCGTTCATGTTTTCAGCAATCAATCTGAACTCTTCCTGTTTCTGCCTTGCCTCCTTTATCTGGCGGTCAATGGTTTTTTTCTGTGCCGAAATTTTTTTCAAAAGTGGTGTCAGTTCTTCATAAACCTCATTATTGGACGGATTTTCGAGATCAATATCATTTATGGGCTTCACAATTGTTTTGGATAGCTTATATGACAGGTAAAATGAAATTCCCATGATAATCATAACAATGACAATCAATGGCTGAATCAGCCCAAGTAAAATGGTCAACATAGAATTCTGTGTTGTGGAAATTCGCAGATATGAACCATCATCCAGCTTCACCGCATAATAAATTACTTTTTCAGTTAATGTGCTTGAAAACCGTGAACTCGAACCGCTTCCACTATCCTTTGCAGCTTTAATTTCCTCTCGTTTCAGATGATTGTCAAGCCCTTCTGCCGACGATGAGGTATCCGCCAGAACCGTTCCGTCCGGACTTATCAACGTAATTCTTTTGTCGCTGTCCTTGAAATTATTTATAAAATCCGCACCTTCACTACGGACAGCATAAGAAATATAGTTTGCCTCATTTTTCAGTTCCGACAAAAGTCGGCTTTCAAAATACTCAAACAGAATTCCGAAGATAAGCACAAAACTGACCACAAGAACAAGAATGGATGTTAAAAAATTTGAACGGAATATTTTTGCGTTCAACTCTCACTCACTCCAATCTTATAGCCAATATTTTTTACTGTCTGTATATATTCTCCGGCTTCTTCAAGTTTCACACGCAGCTTTCTGATATGGACATCAAGGGTTCTGGACTCATCATAAAAATCGCCCCACAACTCCGACAACAGCACTTCACGTTTAACAACATTTCCCTCAGCCCTCAGCAGCATAAGAAGCAAAGAGTATTCCTTGAAAGAAAGATTGATTTCTTTTCCTGCAATACTGGTGATGTGCTTGTCCGAATTCACATAAAGCTCGCCAAGTCGATATTCGCTGTTAGCAATTGTTTTCTGGTATCTTCTGAGCACCGCCCTGACACGTGACACAAGCTCCGTCATACCAAAGGGCTTTGCTATATAATCATCCGCTCCCATATCAAGTCCTGTCACCTTGTCAAATTCGCTGTCCTTTGCCGTGAGCATAACAACGGGAATTCGCTTTGTTTTCTCTGCGTTCTGAAGTTTTTCAAGAATACTCAATCCGTCTTCTTCGGGAAGCATTATGTCCAACAAAATCAAATCGGGCAAGGCCTTTTTCATTTCTGCCCAAAACATTGACGGAACAGAAAATCCTTTGACTTCGTATCCCTCCTTTGAAAGTGCATAACAAACAAGTTTTCGGATATTGTCATCATCTTCAACAAAATAAATCATATATCCCACCTCCTATGCTCCCATTGTACCACAAAACATATTAATAATGAAAGCCCTTTTATGTTAATTGTATGTTAAAAATTTTCAAGATGTTTCGACTACACTCAACACGACCTTATAACATCCCTTCGATAAGAGTACGAGTACAAAAAGAAACGACAATCTCTTACGAAATTGTCGTTTCATTTTGGTGGAGATGAGGAGAGTCGAACTCCTGACCCCCTGCTTGCAAGGCAGGTGCTCTCCCAACTGAGCTACACCCCCATATTAAGTTAAGTTGTTCACCCAACAAAATTTATTATACCACAATTTTTTTCATTTGTAAAGGGGTAAATTGAAATTTTTTTATTTTTTATTCAAAATATGAATGATACTTTATTTTTTTCAGTGCCTCATCGTCAATATGCAGCTCTGCACACACGTCAATAAAATAGCCGTCGGTCATACAAGCAATGAAATCCGTCACAATATCATCGGAATCAGCAATAATTCTCCGTGTTTTTTTGTCACGATAATTTTCACCCATTATGTAATCGTTGAGATAGTGCTTGAAAACAGGTGACTGAAAATTGCGGTTTTCAATATCATCAAGAAGTTTTTTGTATAACTGCTTCATCAAAGGCTTTATGCTTTCACGGTACGGTTCCCTTGCATCCTCCGCTTCATAAATCAACCTGTTGTTTTCAGCAATCAGGTCACGCAAATCCGCAAAAACCTCCTCATCCATATTAAGGCACGGCTGATTTATGCTGTTTTTGATTATATTAATAATCATGTTCGAAATTATGTCACGGTTCTTTGTGCCGATAAGCCTTTCGTCCTTGAATTTTTCGTCAGTAATCAGCTTTAACCGGTAAAGGTCCTGTCTGTCTTTTCCCGCATAGGCAAGCATATCGCCGACTCTGACAACACAACCCTCAAGGGTATTGGGTCTGAGCCTACGGTGAAAATCTTTTTCAGTATAGCACGAATCCATTATCGCATCAAATTCTTCAAAGGATTTCACATCCGACGGATAATATTCCTGACAAACCTTTTCGCCGTTGTGCGCAACAATACCACTCAAAGTCTGGAGAGTGAGATTTGTATTCAGAATATATCTGAAAATTCTTGCGCTGTGCACATTGTGATTAAAGAATCTTGCCTTCCCCGACCTTTCTGCCGTGCTTTCGCTGTAACATTCATTCAGGAATTCTTCGCCCACATGTCCAAAGGGGGTATGCCCCATATCGTGTCCCAAAGCAATGGCTTCAATCAGGTCAAGATTAAGCCTCAACGCCCTGCCGATTGTTTTTGCTATTTTTGAAACAAGCTGAACATGAAGCGCCCGTCTTGTCACATCGTCATTCTTATAAAAGGAAAAAACCTGTGTTTTGTCGGTATATCGGTTATAAAAAGGATTGTATATAATGCAATCCACATCATAGGAATAAGGCGGACGGATAATGTCATATCTGGGCGCGCCCGAAAGGCGTACCGCCTGCTCATTTTTAGTTGCAAATTCCGACAAATTGCTGTCATAAAACCTGTTTATATTCTCAAGATATTTTTTCTCACCATCGGTAAATTCAAAATAATTCTTCATTCTTCCACCTCTTGTCTTTTATATTGTATAATATATCCGACAAAGTTTTAAGCAAAAGAACAATACCATCAAGCGAAATCTGTATTCAATGACATTGCTCTTTTTTGTCCTTCTCCAATTGTTTTTTCAAATCTTCAATGCTTTCAAAGCGCTGAATATCCCTAATATGCTTCAAAAACTGAACTTCAATTCTTTTCCCGTAAATATCGCCCTTATAATCCCGGATATGTGTTTCAATATTCTTGTCTTCAACATCAACCGTAGGTTTTGCACCTATATTTGTGATGCCGTAAAAAATCATATTATCAAAAAGAACCCTTGAAAGATAAACACCGTCACGAGGCACAACAAGCCCCTCCGGTATATTGATATTCGCCGTGGGAAATCCGATTGTTCTTCCAAGTTCCCTACCATGAACAACCTCACCGCTCACTGAAAAAGGTCTTCCCATATATTCCGTAACCTTTTCCATTTTCCCGTCCTGAATCAAGCCCCGGATTTCGGTGCTGGATACCACCTTGTCCAGCTTTATGCAATTCTTCACAAAAACTCTGATTCCGTACTTTGCACATTCTTCCTCAAGTTTTTTTGTGTCGCCCTCTGCATTATGCCCAAAGTGATAGTTCTCGCCCAAAAACACAGCCGCAGCATTATACCGTTCGGCAAGAAAATCCGAAACAAACTCCCTGTAACCCACAGACCTGAACTCTTGTGAAAATTCTTCAATGACAACAATATCCGCATCCAGCTTTTCAAGAATCTGCAACCTTTTTTCAAGGGTATTGACCCTTACGTTGCACGGAATTTCCACAAGCTGAACAACTGCCGGAATATTGCCGGTTCTTGCAAAATTCACCGCATCACCAATAACCTCTGTATGTCCCTTATGCATAGCATCAAAGGACCCCAGGGCAACCGCGGTCTTTTTTCCTTCAATATAAAGTTTCAAATCTTTGCTGTTTGTAACAATCATCATTATGCTCCGCCGTAAAAACTCTTTAAAATAACAAAATTATCATCTTCCTGACACGCAAGGGCAAGGAACTCATTTTTTTCATCAAAAACACGATATGTTTCACCGTTGCAAAGTCCTGCAACCCTTATTTTCATCCCATTGCGCACCCGATAGGCATTTCGCTCGGCAAGAACAATCTTCTTGTACTCCAAAAGCGCTTCACCCACAGGCGTCATAAACTCAAAATTGCCCTCCGATGCCATTTGTTCTATTTGTTCAAGAGTAAAGGCATCTTCAATGGAATATCTTCCGCTTTTTGTTCTGTGCAGCGCCGACATATGCCCGCCGCATCCAAGAGCCGCACCAATATCATTACAAAGGGTTCTGATGTAAGTACCCTTTGAACAATCCACAAGCATATCCACGGTGTTATTCGTCAAGTCAATGTTCTGAATTTCAATTCCGTGAATGGTAACAAGTCTTGGTTCACGTTCAACAGTCTTACCTTCACGGGCAAGCTCGTAAAGTTTTTTTCCGTCAATTTTTATGGCAGAATACATTGGCGGAATCTGGGTAATCTCGCCAACAAATCCCATAATTGCTTCACGCACCTGTTCTTCTGTCACATTAACCTCAAAGTCTTCAAGAACTTCGCCCGAAGCATCCTGCGTATCCGTAAACGCTCCCAACTGAAGTTTTGCCAAATATTGCTTATTTGCCGCCGTGAGATATTCCGCCATTTTGGTACCCTTGCCCACGCACATAGGCAAAACCCCTGATGCATCAGGGTCAAGAGTCCCTGTGTGTCCGATTTTTTTTATATTAAGAATACGTCTCAATCTGTAAACAACGTCATGGGAGGTTATTCCCAAGGGCTTGTTCACATTAACTATTCCGTCCGTCATAGCAACTTTAACCATTCCTTATTTTATTTCAACTGTTTTTTTATTTCTGCAATCAATTCCTCTGTCACCGTGTCAAGAGGCTTTCGGCTTAAATATCCGCTTGCCTTAATGTGACCGCCTCCGCCAAATGCAACCGCAGTCTTTGCCACATCAACATCACCGTTTGAACGCAAGCTAACCTTGAATGCTCCGTCTTCCTTCTGGCGGATATAGACACCCACCTCTGCGCCCTCAACCGACCTGGGTAATTCAACAATCCCGTCAATCAACGCTTCATCAACGCCCAGCTCCTCAAAATCACGGTTTGTTATGGCAAGAAGAGCAATTTTGCCCTTTTCAAACAACTTCAGATTGTCAATTCCACGTTTGTAAGCCTTGAAATACCCAAAGCTCTTGGTATCAAAAATCTGCTTTGACAATTCTCCCACATCAATTCCCGTCTCAAGCAGCTTTGCCGCAACAAAATGTGTTTTCGGAGTTGTGGAGGAATACTTGAAACTGCCCGTATCGCAGGCTATGGCAACATAAAGATTATTGGCAATATCCTGTGTCAGCTCAACACCCAGAACCTCCAGAAAGTCATATATGATTTCTCCCGTTGCAGGTGCATCAACAAGGCAGGTGGCTTCAGCATACTCAACATGGGTCATATGATGGTCAATTGCCGCTGTATTGCCGGCAAAGGAGTCCTTAAAGTCTCCGAGTCTTTTAACATCAGCACAGTCAACCGCAATTTTCAAATCACAGTCCCCGATTTCAAGACCCTGACTTCCAGTTCCTTTTATGAGCTTATATTCCCGAACCCGTTCATCGCCTTCACGAAGAAAGACCTCTGCTTCCTTTCCCATGGCAAGCAGAATCAGCTTCAGACCGTAAGCACTTCCCAGGGCATCACCGTCGGGGTTTTCATGATTGAATATTGCAATTTTCTGTGCTTTTTTGATTTTTTCAGCAACCATATCAAACATAACAAACAATCCTTTCACATTATGCAACCCAAAAAACTATTAAATTGTCCGACACTCTGACGGTGCCGGACAAAATACCACTATCAATTTAAAGATTTTTCAGCACTTCGTTTATGTGTGCTCCGTATTCAATTGAATTGTCAAGTACAAAGGTGAATTCGGGAGTATTGCGAAGATTAATACGTCTTCCAACCTCCTTGCGAATGAAACCCGAAGCGCTTTTGAGAGCATCCATAGCACCCTTCTGCTCAGCTTCCTTGCCAAGAACACTGATAAATGCCTTGGCAAACTTCAAATCCTTTGTTACATTAACATTAACAACCGAAACCACAGACTTTGAAAGTCTTGGATCTTTGAGCTCACGTATTATCATGCTGAGTTCACGCTTAACTTCTTCCGAAATTCTGTCTATTCTGTTATATGCAGGCATAACTATACCGCCTTTCCGATTTTGTTTTTGCCATTGGCAACAGAGCGAAGAACGAAAAGTGAATGGAAATGGCACAAATGCTCCGCATTTGATTTTTCACATTTTCTCTTATAACCAACCGCAGGAGATAGGAAAAATTGATTTGGAATACACAAACCGAACCCAAAATGTAATTTGGGGGAACCCGAAATCGTACTGTGTGTACGATGAGTGGTGAGGCTTGTGCGTTCCAGACAATTTTTACAGCTCCTACTGCGGCATAATCTGCTCCATAACATAAACTTCAACAATGTCGCCTTCCTTTATGTCATTGAACTTTTCAATACTGATACCACATTCGTAGCCGCTGTTAACTTCCTTTACGTCATCCTTGAAACGCTTCAGAGATGCAAGCTCACCTTCATGAATAACAATACCGTCACGCACAATTCTCACAAGGCTGTTGCGCTGAACCTTACCGTCGGTAACATACGCACCACCGATTGTACCAACACCCGAAACCTTGAATGTTGTTCTGATTTCAACATGACCTGTAATTGCTTCACGGAACTTGGGTGCAAGCATACCCTTCATAGCCGCCTCAATATCCTCAATTGCATCATAAATAACACGGTAAAGACGAATATCAACCTCTGAGCTTGCAGCAGCAACAGTTGCACCGGGAGTGGGACGCACATTGAATCCAACAATAATTGCATTCGAAGCACTTGCAAGCATAACATCAGATTCATTAACCGCACCAACAGCTCCGTGAATAACATTAACACGGACTTCCTCATTGGTGATTCTCTCAAGTGACTGGCGAACAGCCTCAACCGAGCCCTGAACATCGGCTTTGACGATGATATTCAAGTCCTTCATCTTGCCGGCTTCAATGTGTTCAAAAAGGTTTTCAAGAGATACAGCCTGATTTGCATTCTGTGCCTCCTGCTTTGCCTTGAACTTTCTTGCTTCAACAACCTCTCTTGCCTTTCTTTCATCTTCAACAACGTAGAAAGTATCGCCGCCTTCGGGAACTTCTGAAAGGCCAAGAATCTCAACAGGAATCGAAGGACCTGCTTTTTTAATTGCCTTGCCCTTGTCGTCATTCATTGCACGAACTCTGCCCACAGCAGTTCCTGCAACAACAATATCGCCCACCTTCATTGTACCGTTCTGAACAAGAAGAGAAGCAACAGGGCCTCTGCCCTTGTCAAGCTGAGCTTCAATAACAGTTCCCTTTGCAAGACGGTTGGGATTTGCCTTCAGTTCCTTCATTTCGGCAACAAGAATAACCATATCAAGAAGACCGTCAATGTTAATCTTCTGCTTTGCCGAAACCTCAACACAAATGGTGTCGCCACCCCATTCTTCGGGAACAAGTCCGTGCTCGGTCAGTTCCTGACGAACTCTGTCGGGATTTGCCCCTTCCTTATCAATCTTGTTTATTGCAACGATAATGGAAACATTTGCCGCCTTTGCATGGTTAATTGCTTCAACTGTCTGAGGCATGATACCGTCATCAGCCGCAACAACAAGGATTGCAATATCGGTAACAAGAGCACCTCTGGCACGCATTGCAGTAAAGGCTTCATGGCCGGGCGTATCAAGGAAGGTAATCTTCTTGTCATTAACACGGACACGGTAAGCACCGATGTGCTGTGTGATTCCGCCAAATTCGCCTTCGGTCACGTTTGTGTTTCTGATTGTGTCAAGAAGAGAAGTTTTACCGTGGTCAACGTGACCCATAACAACCACAACCGGTGAACGTGGAACAAGCGATTCGGGATCATCTTCCACATCATTAAACAGTTTATCCTCTTCTGTGAGAATTATTTCTTTTTCAACCTTTGCACCAAAATCTTCCACAATAAGGGACGCAGTATCAAAATCAAGACTTTCATTAACCGATGCCATAATTCCAAGCATCATAAGTTTTTTGATAACCTCGGTTGATGATTTTTCAAGACGCTCTGCAAGCTCGCCAACAGTAATGGTGTCGGGCACAAGAACAACCTGAGCTTCCTGCTTCTTTTCCTTTTTAACAACCTTTTCAAGCTCCTTGGCATCTGA
>JAFSDN010000115.1 GCA_017436245.1 Clostridia bacterium | reverse complement strand
TACTTGTGCAAGTTACAATAAGGTCTCCGATACCCGAAAGTCCCGAAAAGGTTTCTGCCTTTGCACCCATGGCAACCCCAAGGCGGGTCATTTCAACAAGCCCCCTTGTCATCAGAGCGGCTTTTGTGTTGTCACCGCATCCGAGACCGTCAAGAATACCGCAACAGAGGGCAATAACATTTTTGATTGAACCGCCAATTTCTACACCGATTATGTCATTGGATGTATACACTCTGAATGTCGAACTCATAAAAATATCCTGAATATACATTGAGGTTTCAATGTTGTGGGATGCAACTACATTTGTTGTGGGGATTCCACGTGAAACTTCCTCGGCATGGCTCGGTCCTGACATTACAGCAATGCGGCACATGGGAAGCTCCTGTTTCAGTATTTCGGAAATGGTCATATATGTATTTTCCTCAATACCTTTTGAAATATTGAGGAGAATCTGCCCGTCAGACATATAATCTTTTATATTTTGTGCAACACTGCGTATACCGTGTGAGGGCGTTGCAATAACAATCAAATCCTTTCCCTTGCAAGCAGATAAATCGTTGGTAAATTTAATTCCGCAAGGTATTTCAATACCTGGGAGAAATGGTTTGTTTTCATGGAATTTTTCAAGATTTTCACATTCGGTTTTGTCGTAGGACCAGAGAGTTATTTTGTGACCGTTATTGTGGAGAAGAATTGCAACAGCTGTTCCCCAGCCACCACTGCCTAAAACGCATATATTTGCCATTATTTGTCTTCCCCCCTAAACTTTTTTCTTGCTACCAAGTTTATTTTCGTTTCCTGCAAGAAGCCGTGCAAGATTTTCACGGTGCATATAAACAGCAAGCACAGCCAGAACAAATGAAAATATAATAAAATCTGTATTACCTGCCTTGAAAATCAAGGAAAGCACCGCAAAAATAACAGCGCCAAGCATGCTTCCCAAAGAAACATATCGTGTTACAGCCATAATTGCGATTGCGGCAACAAAGGTCACCAGACCAAGCACCGGGTCAGCAAAAAGAATGGCAACAAGTGAAACAACAATACCTTTGCCGCCCTTGAATTGAAAGTAGAGAGGGAAGTTATGCCCAAGAACCGCTCCGATGCCTGCAACGTAAAGTGCATTTGCGGTTGTAAAAGGCGCAAACTTTGCAAAAAGTAATGCAATGACCGCTTTGAGTACGTCACCAAGGACAACAAGGGCTGCACCTTTTTTTCCAACTGTTCGCAATGTATTTGTTGCGCCTGCGTTACCGCTCCCGTGCTTTCTTATATCATCACCAATCATCATTTTTGAAACGATTATTGATGTGTTGATACTGCCCAGAAGATAGGCAACAACAAGAAAAACCAAATTATATATCAATGTCTTATCCATAAAAAAGCTCTCCTTTATTCTATATTTTGCTTCCCTTTGTATCTTTTTCGCCCTTTTCACGGATAATGAACTTTATGGGAGTTCCTTTAAATCCAAAGGCGGCTCTGATTTTGTTTTCAAGGTACCTTATATAAGAATAGTGTGCAAGGTCTGAATTATTAACAAAAAGAACAAATGTGGGGGGCTTTATGCTTGCTTGTGTTCCGTAATAAATCTTGAGACGTTTGCCTTTATCCGAAGGAGGTTGAACAAGAGCAATTGCTTCGTTGATAACATCGTTGAGCATACCTGTTGAAATTCTTTTTTTGTTTTCTTCAACCGCAAGCTCTGCCATTTCAAACAAATCATTGACACGCTGACCTGTTTTTGCCGAAATGAAGATTGAATCAGCATACATCATAAAGTTAAAGCCCTCAAGGAGTCCGTCCTTAAAGTTTTTCATTGTATTTGTTTCTTTTTCAACAAGGTCCCATTTGTTAACGGCAAATACAGCCGCCTTTCCCTGTTCATGGACGTAACCGGCAATTTTTGTATCCTGTTCGGTTACGCCTTCGGTTGCATCAATCATTATAACGCAAACATCTGCACGTTCGATTGAATTCAGAGCACGGACAACGCTGTATCTTTCAACGTTCTCATCAATTTTACCTCGTTTACGCATACCTGCGGTATCAATAAGAATATACTTTTTTCCGTTGCGTTCAAGACGGCTGTCAATTGAATCACGGGTTGTTCCTGCAATATCGCTGACAATAACACGTTCTTCACCAAGAATTCTGTTCACAAGTGATGATTTTCCTGCATTTGGTTTGCCCACAATGGCAATATTAATAACATCCTCGTTATCTTCATCGTGAGTGGTTTCGGGAAAGTGTTCACAAACCGCATCAAGAAGGTCACCTACGCCAAGTCCGTGAATGGAAGACACCATCATGGGGTCGCCAAGACCAAGGTTATAAAATTCATAAACCTCCATCGGCGGGTCACCGGGATTATCAACCTTGTTGCAAACAAGGATAACGGGTTTGCCGCATTTTTGAAGCATTGCAGCAACATCCTTGTCTGCGGCAGTCATGCCGTCACGGACGTTGACAATCAACAGAATTACATCAGCCATATCTATGGCAAGATTAGCCTGTTGTCTCATCTGTGAAAGAATAATATCCTTGCTGTACGGTTCAATGCCCCCTGTGTCAATCAAGGTGAATTCTTTGCCGACCCATTCCGCATCGGCATAAATTCTGTCACGGGTGATGCCCGGTGTATCTTCTACAATGGCAATTCTTTTTCCTGAAATTTTATTAAATAATGTGGATTTGCCAACATTTGGTCTTCCAACAATTGCTACTATCGGTTTCATATATTTCACCAATCCTTTGTATAATTATTTATATAATATCACAAATGTGTGCAAATTACAACTGTTTTATAAAAGAAAAAATGACTCAAATCTTCAAAAAAGATTTGAGTCATAAATTATCTCAATGAATTAAAGTTCACCGATTTTCTGCATGAATGCTTTTGTGTTTGCAATTCTTTCAGCATCGTCGCCGTGATAAGTATAGTCATTACAGAAAATACCGTCCATACCCAAAAGGTTCATTGATTCGGAGTATGTTGCAAGAAGAGTACCCTTTTGTGTGATATAGAAATCACGGAAGTCAAGGATGTTGTCAAGAGCGTTCTTGCAGGTTTCCATATCGCCTGCCCATGCGGCTTCGATGAATTTCTTTGAGTTTACGGGAGTTGAACTGAACATACCGTCAAGAACTTTATCAATTCCGTAAGAAATTGCAACGTCAAAAATGTCGATGTTGCTGAAAAGGAATTCAAAATCGGGAAGGTTGTTCTTTACCTGACGTGCAAGAACTATGTCGCCTGACTTGATACCCTTGATGTTGGGATGCTTTGAAAGCTGCTGAACCATGGAATATGTAATCTTTTGCTTTGTAACTACTGCAAGGTCGTAAAGAAATACGGGCTTTGGTGAGTAATCAGCAATTTTTTCAAAGAAGTTTACGTTCTCAGCATCGGGATATGCGCTGTAAAAGGGAGTGGTGAGAACAACAGCATCAAAGTCATATTCTTTAATCATATCAATTCTGTCTTTAACTCGTTCAATTGAGTTATCCATTGCACCAACAAAAAGCGGAACTCTGCCTTTTGTTGCCCCAGCTGCAATACGAACAGCTTCCTTGTATGCTGAATTTTTGACTGAAGCCTCAATACCCATGCTTCCCATGAGAAGAAGACCGCTTGCACCTGCTTCAATCTGCATATCAATTTCTTTAATCAAAGATTCTGCAACAACGTTGCCGTCTTTGTCCAGGGGTGTACCCATTGCGGTATAAAAACCCCTTTTAAGCTTTTCCATTATTTAATCACCTTTCTTTGTTGAGCTTTTTCGTTTTCAGTTAATATTAAACAATAAAAGAAATGGGATGTCTATGCAAAATGTGACATAAATTCAACTATATGTCACTTGAGTACCAATTTTTTTTGTTTTTTTTATTGACTTTTTGGTGTGTATATTTTACAATCAAGATGTATTGAAATTTGTTTTGAAGAAGGTGATGATTATGGAACAACTTGGCTTTCAGCAAAGTAAATCCGCTGTGTTCCAGGAGTTTTCTTTCCATATCGGAAACGCAAAAATCGGAATACTTTCCGATCCTTCAACCGAGCTTGAAGGAATAGTTCCGTCACCCAAAAAGAAATATGATCAGTTGCATTTTCATTCGTATTACGAATTGTTTTATGTTAACAACGGCAAATTTACAATAAAATTTGAGAACGAAGACAAGGAATTTTCAAAGGATGACCTGATTGTTATTGCACCGGGTACAAATCACAAAACCATTATGGTCAACCCCGGAACGGCAAGGTATAATTTCAGTTTTCTGATGGAAAAGAATTCTCTCAAGACGAATTTTTCTCTCTATGATGCACTAAAAAGCGCCTTTTCAGAGGAATGTACAGTTATAAACAACTGTTATTCTCTGAGAGATGTTTTGAAAAAAATTGTTGTTGATATTATGCAGGGTGATGAGGTTATGCTTGGTATGCATTTTCATGAGCTTGCGGTGAATGTTATTGATCTTGTGAATCCGCAAAAAGCACATCCGCTCTCAACGCAGACGATTTCGGACAGTAATATGATTCGGATGTACAAGCTTCAACAGATTATTTTCAATTCATACAGTCAGGACATATCCCTGAATTATATTGCCGAAAAACTTTTTCTAAGCACAAGGCAGGCAAGCAGGATTATTCAGCAATATTTTGGGTGTACATACCGTGAACTTGTTGCAAAAATGAGAATGAAAGTTGCAGTTGAGCTCCTTGAAAAAACAGACATGACCATACTTGAAATAGCTTCTCAAATAGGTTATAATTCCATAAAAGGATTTTATATCTATTTCAAAAAGCAGTATAACTGTCTCCCGACGGAATACAGGAAAAGGGTGCAGAAAACTGCTGATAAAAAATAATACATATTTTGGAGGATTTTATTATGAGCAAAATTAAAACAGGTTTTGGAAGGCTTTGCATAACTCCCCCGTTGGGCACACCCATTTCGGGTTATTATGAAGAAAGGTATACAAAAGGCGTTCTTGACGATCTTTATGTTTCGGCGGTTGCCTTTGATGACGGAAGCGTAAAATCCGTTGTGCTTGCAGTTGACACACTTATGTTTTCAACGGTGCAGTGCAATGCTTACAGAAAGATAATTTCAGATTTTTGTGATTTGCCCATGGATGCCATATTTATCACCTGTTCACATACGCACACAGGTCCCCTTATTGGCAAAGACTTTGCATCCGATATAAAAGGTTCAGAGCTTTATGATGCGTACATAGGAATTCAGATGCGCGATGCTGCAAAAATGGCTTTGGAAGATGTTTGTGACTCGACCTTCTATTCAGCAGAGGGTGTTGCAAAAAATATTTCCTTTATCCGCCGTTTCAGAATGAAGGATGGAAGCGTTCAGACAAATCCCGGTGTTGGCAATCCTAATATTGACCATGCTCTTGGTGAACCCAATGAAACTGTTAAACTTGTTAAAATAGAACGTGATGATGCTGAAGATATTTATATTGTCAACTTTGGTGTTCATCCCGATGTTGTTGGTGATGAATACATCAGTGCCGATTATCCCGGCTTTGTATGTTCAACTCTTGAAGATGCAATTCCAAATTCAAAATGCATTTTCCTGCTTGCACCTCAGGGTGATGTAAATCACATCAATCCTCATCCTACAAAGGGTGATTTAAACGGACTTCATCCCACATTTGACGGATGTCCCAGAGGCTATGAGCACGCAATGCATATGGGCAGGGTTATTGCAGGTTCGGTTTTGCAGATTTGTGACAAGGCTGCAGAAATATATGCTGATGAAATAAAGTTCTCAAGCAAAACTGTTGTTTGCCCCTCAAATCAGGAAAATGACAAGCTGGAAGAAGCAAGAAGAATTGTGAAGATTCATGAAGAGGGAAGGGACGAGGAGCTTCCGTATAAGGCAATGGAGCTTACAACTGTTGTTGCAGAAGCTACACGTATTGTTGAACTTGAGAACGGACCCGATTCGTATTCATTCACACTTTCGGCAATCAAAATCGGAGATGTTGCATTTGCCGGAATTCCGGGTGAGCCTTTCACTGAAATTGCAAACAGAATATATGCAGATTCACCTTTTGATACAACAATCCTTTGCTGTCTTACAAACGGCGGAGATTCATATTTCCCAACAAGTCAGGCTTACGAAGAGGGCGGCTATGAAGCACGTACTTCAAGACTCAAAAAGGGCGCTGACAACATTATTGTTGAAGGAACCATTGAACTTCTTGGCGAAGTAAAGAAATGATTTGGTTTGCAATATGATTGAACTTTTAAATAAAAATGAAATAGTTTAAAGGGGAAAAATTATGATTTCATGTACAGAATTTATACCTGTTTATAGCGAACTTTTCAAGTATCTTGAAGAAGAAAAGGGAGGCTATGACGAGGTTGTGAGATATTGGGAATATATTTCCGATACATATGTTGCTGATTTGCTTGGTAAAGAGGTTGCAGGAAAGGGCATACGCGGATGTTGGGATTACTGGTCAAAATCCCTCACCGAAGAAGCCTGTGATTTCAAAATGGAGATGGACGAAAAAGAGGGTACATTCAGTATAGATATGCGAAAATGTCCTTCACGGGGAATGCTTAATTCACTTGAACATATGGAGCCTTATCACGATTATTGCGGACATTGTCTGATTCTCTATGCAAGACAACTGAAAAAATACGGAATTGTTGAAGACAAGGTTGATATGTCCCATGTTGATGAAGCGAGATGCTATGAAAGCTATCGCATAAAACCGGAATTTGTTCCTGAAAACTGCAAGGGCGAAAAACTTGTGATGGATGTCAAGGCTTCTGATAATGAATATTTCCATAGAGATTTTCATATTTCAGGTGAACGTGGACTCAGATATGTTGGTGAAAAATACGGTGATGAAGCAGTTGTTGAATACTTAACAAGGTTTACAAATGCATATTACAGCCCATTGATTAAAAAAATCAAGGAAAACGGTCTTTCAGAACTGAAGAACCATATTGAAAACATCTATAAGGTTGAAAAAGCTCCTGATAATGTAGAGTGTAAACTGACAGAAAATGAACTTTATGTATCTGTTTCGGAATGTCCAGGTGTTAAATATATGAAGTCAAGCGGTTATGAACCTTCGGAATGGTATATTGAAGATACAAGAACGGTTAATTCAGTTATCGCTGAGAAAAGTGGCTACGGCTTTGAAATGATTTCTTATGACCCTGAAAACGGTGCGGCTGAATATAGGTTTTTTGTGAAATAATGTTTGGGGCTGTGAACCAGCCCCATTTTATTTATTCGTCACATATACCATTTTTCAACTTTGAAATAGCCTTTTTTTCGATTCTTGAAACATATGAACGTGAGATATTCATAATATTCGCAACTTCTGACTGTGTCATTTCCTTGCCGTTATACAATCCGTAGCGCATTCGTATTATTTCACGTTCGCGGTTGTCAAGGCGGTGTTTTATATTATCATACAGTTTTCTTATTTTGGCTTTGTTGTCAATTTCTTTAATAACGTCTTCTTCATCTGTTCCGATTATGTCCATAAGCAAAATTTGATTTCCTTCTTTATCCGTGCCAATAGGGTCGTTCAATGATACCTCATTTTGACTTTTTTTGTTGCTTCTCATCAGCATAAGTATTTCATTTTCAATACATCTTGCAGCATATGTAACAAGTCTTGTACCTTTTGAACTGTTGTAACTGTTTATACCTTTTATGAGTCCGATTGTTCCAAGAGAAATCAGGTCCTCGCTGTCTCGGACGTTGGATGCATATTTCTTTGCAATATGTGCCACCAGTCTGAGATTATGTTCAATAAGTTTGTTTTTTGCGTCTAAATCCCCTTGCTCCATCTTTTCGATAAGTTGCCGTTCTTCCTTTGCGGAAAGTGGTTTTGGAAATGAATTGGTTCCTGATACAAAGGAAATAAAAAAAACAAGTGATTCCATTAGAGTGTTAAACAGCCCGAACATATATACCTCCGAAATAATAAATATAAATCAGTTTATGCATTATCTGCTTGCCCTGTGCAAGTACATAAAATAAAAGGTTGCATTAATAATAATAATGTGATAAAATGTACTGATAAATCAATAGAATAGGAGTTTGACGACAATGGAAAACACATTGTGGTATAAATCAGAAGCAAGGGTTTTTGCAGAAGCCCTTCCGTTGGGAAACGGTTCGTTGGGGGCAATGGTCTATGGTAAAACAGATATAGAGAAAATATCTTTTAATCACGATACGTTCTGGAGTGGTAAACCTTCAAAATATGCACCTGAGAATAATGCATATGAGGCATATATGGAAGCGCAGAAGTTAATGCTGCAAGGTGACCGACGAGGTGCTGAAATCACTCTGGAACAGAATTTCACAGGCCCGTCAAGTCAATCATATTTGCCATTGGGCAATTTGTATATTAAATGCAAAACATCCGCAAAACCTACAGAATACTACCGTGAGCTTGATATGGAAGAGGGTGTTGTTAAAGTACAATATAAAGAAGATGGAATATGCTTCAGACGGGAGTATTTTATATCCTATCCGGACAAATGCTTCGTTGTTCGGATTATATCAGACAAGCCTTGTGATTATGTGATTACTATGGATTCGCAGGTAAAGCACAGCATAGTAGCGGCAGATGATAGGTTGATAATGCAGGGAGAGGCACCCACAAAACTTTCGCCATTTTACCAAAACGATAAAATTGTTGAGTATGATGGTGATGGTGTGAAGTTTGCCTCGGTTGTTTCGGTGACATGTGATGGAAATTTTTCGGTTAACAATGAAAAGATTTTTATCGAAAACTCAATGGAAGCATGTATTTTTCTGTGTGCCGAAACATCCTTTATCAACTTTAGAACTATGCCCACAAAAGATTGCCTGTCTCCTTGCATGCAAAACATTAATTCTGCAATAAAAAAAGGGTACACAGACATTTATAATTCACACATAAGAGATTTTTCAAAGTATTATAACCGAGTGAAAGTGGATTTTGGGTTTACATCCTCGAAAAAGTGTACGGATGAACGACTTAGGGCAGAGGATAAGTCGGAGGATTTGGGACTTGTTGAGCTGTTGTTTAATTTTGGCAGGTATCTTGTTATTGCGTCGTCAAGGGAAGGCTCGCAGGCAACTAATTTACAGGGGATATGGAATGAAGAATTACATGCACCGTGGAGCAGCAATTATACAGTTAATATTAATACAGAAATGAACTATTGGCCTGTACTTATGTGTAATCTTGCAGAAATGAATCTTCCGATTGTGGAGCTTGTAAAAAAAATTAGTGTCACAGGTGCGGATGTTGCACGGATATTTTATAATGCAAAAGGATTTTGTGCCCATCACAATATTGATTTGTGGGGTCATGCAACAGCGGTCGGAAAAGGGGAAGACGGCTGTATGTGTTATGCATATTGGAATGTATCGGCAGGTTGGTTGTGTCGCCATCTGTGGGAACATTATGAATATACTCTTGATAAGAAATTTCTGATGGAAACTGCTTATCCTCTTATGAAGGGCGCTGCGGAGTTTTTCCTTTCAATCTTGGTTGAAGATAACGGCAGATATATAATTACGCCTTCAACCTCACCTGAGAATTTTTATTATTATAAAAATTCTAAGCTTGCACTTGCAAAGTATATAACAATGTCACAGGCAATCGTTATGGATTTGTTTGAAAATATATGTAAAGCAGCAGATATATTGAGTATTGATGATGAATTTACTGCCGAAATTCAAGAAAAATTATCGAAGCTTAATACATATAGTATAGGCTCTGAAGGACAACTTCTTGAATTTGACGAAGAATTTCCTGAATATGACGTCCATCACCGGCACCACTCGCATCTTTACGGATTGTATCCGGGTGAAAGTATAACTGTTAATTCAACACCTGAGCTTGCTGAAGCTTGTCGCGTTACACTTAATCGCCGTGGAGATGAAAGTAACGGCTGGTCAATTGCTTGGCGTGTGATTTTGTGGGCAAAACTGAAGGATGGAAACAGGGCTCTGAAATTGATTAAAAATCACTTACGATTTGTGGAAGGAAGCAACGGAAAAATTTCTTATGACAGTGACGGAGGAACATATCCGAATATGTTTGATGCGCACCCGCCGTTTCAGATAGATGGAAATTTTGGAGTATGTGCAGGTATTGCACAGATGTTTCTTCAATGTGAAGATGGGAAAATATGTATATTGCCGGCTCTTCCGGATGAGTTTATAAACGGTTCGGTTTCAGGTCTTAAAGCAAAAGGCAATGTAAGTGTTGATATAGAGTGGTATAATGGAAAGCTCACCTCCTGTATCCTTGAATCACCGGTTGAGCAAACTGTGAATATATCTATGCCCAATGGAGAAGTTACGGTCTTTTTGCCTGCAAATCAAAAAGTTCAAGTTATGTTATAGGATGTTAGAATTAATGATAATGTGATAAAATGCACTTATAAGTCAATAAAGGATTAGTGGATTATGGATAAGAAAACATTACGGACATTGGAGTTTGATAAAATATGTGAAAAGTTATCATCTTTTGCTGTTAATGCGGAAACAAAAGAGCGGACCTTTTCACTTGAAGTGAATACAGATATTGATATTGTGAGAACACAACTATCCGAAACCGATGCAGCCTCGGTTATGATATGTCAGTTTGGAACACCTCCCATTGCAACGGTTTCAGAAGTTACTTCTGCCGTGAAACGAATCAGAATCGGCGGAAGTCTGTCCATGGCAGAGCTTTTAAATGTTGCCGGGGTGTTGAAAGGTGCTTCTCAATTGCTGAAGTATTACAGCGGGCATAGCGGGATTCTTGATAGCTATTTCAACAGTCTTGAGAAAAATGACCCTGTTGAAGAACGAATAAGCACATCTATTATTTCCGAAACAGAAATGGCAGATGGAGCAAGTCCCGAGCTTGCAGATATAAGAAGGAAAATAAACAGAGTCGGTGACAAAATAAAGGATTCCTTAAATTCAATGATACATTCACCTCATTATCAGAAGTTTCTTCAGGACCCCATTGTAACTCTCAGAAACGACAGATATGTTGTTCCTGTCAAAGCTGAACACAAAGGTGATGTTCACGGAATTGTGCATGATGTTTCGGCATCAGGAAGCACATTGTTCATTGAGCCTGCGGCGGTTGTGGATGCCAACAATGAGCTCCACGCTCTTGGAATTAAAGAGAAAGCAGAAATTGAACGTGTTCTTGCTCAACTTACAGAGCTTGTTGCAGAAATCTCAGATTCAGTTGCTTTTGATTACCGATTAATCTGTGACATTGATATGCTTTTTGCAAAAGCAAAACTTGGGCTGTCCCAGAAGGCTGTTTGCCCCATTGTTAACAGTGACGGTATAATTGAGATAAACAAAGGCCGCCATCCCCTTATAGACCCTGCAAAGGTTGTTGCCCAGGACATTTCGCTGGGCGATAAGTTTGATACTCTGGTGGTAACCGGACCAAATACCGGTGGAAAAACTGTCGTTCTGAAAACAGTGGGTTTGTTTTCTCTTATGGCTCAGGCGGGACTTATGGTTCCTGCAGGAGACGGAACCCGACTGGCTGTTTTTGACGGTATCTTTGCAGACATCGGCGATGAACAAAGCATTGAGCAAAGTTTGAGTACATTTTCGGCTCACATGACAAATATTGTTGGAATTATAGAGAATATAACACCCAATTCCCTTGTTTTGTTTGATGAATTGGGTGCAGGAACCGACCCCATAGAAGGTGCCGCTCTTGCAAATTCGATTTTAGATTATGTAAAAGGAATAGGTGCAAAGACTGTTGCCACAACCCATTACAGCGAGCTGAAAATTTATGCTTTGTCGACGGAAAGAGTTGAAAATGCTTCGTGCGAATTTAATGTTGAAACTCTCAGCCCAACTTACAGATTGCTTGTTGGCATTCCCGGCAAGAGTAATGCCTTTGCCATTTCAAAAAAACTTGGTCTACCTGACTATATTATTGATAATTCAAAACGTATGCTTTCGGAGGAAACGGTAAAATTTGAGGATATTTTGTCGTCAATTGAGGAAAATCGCAGGCTTACCGAAAGTTCACGCTCTGAGCAGGAACGTCTGAAAAAAGAGATTTCTGACCTTAAAGCTGAGATTGTCTGTGAAAGAAACAAAATTGATAAAAAACGTGATGAAATTTTTGAAAGGGCAAACAAAAAAGCATCTGAGATTATTGAAAGGGCACAGGCTGAATCTGATGAAATGCTCAATAAAATGCGTACCCTTCAAAAAGAAAAAGATGAAAAAGAAGCATTGAAAGCAATGGAAGAGGTTCGCAAGGAGCTGAATGTCAGTCTGAAAAAAGCAAAAAAAACTCCTAATGCTCCAAAAATAAGCAAGCCCGTAAAGGTAAATATAAATTCATTTAAACCCGGTATGTCCGTTCTGATTACCGACTTGAACGACAAGGGAACAATTCTCTCTCTTGATAAAAAAGCAGGTACTGCTGTTATTCAGATGGGTATTATGAAGACAAGTGCCAATCTTTCAAGCCTTGTTATTCTTGAGGACGAAACAAAAAAGAACATTGCAAAGTTTATTCCGCAAAAGCATGTTGAAAGTTCTGCAAAAGCAATAAAAACAGAGGTGGATTTAAGAGGTATGCAACTGGAGGAGGCTCTTGTTGAAGCTGATATGTTCCTTGACCGTACAACAATGGCAGGTCTGAACACTGTTACCATAATTCACGGAAAAGGAACAGGTATACTCCGCAACGGAATTCAACAAATGCTGAAAAAGCATCCGCATGTTAAATCATTCAGATTAGGAAAATACGGCGAAGGTGAAAACGGTGTTACCGTTGTTGAATTGAAACATAGTTAACAGATTTTTTTGTGATTTTATGCAAAATCTTTGTAATTTTGCAAAAAAAGTGTTGTATTTTTGTTAAAAAGGTGATAAAATGAAAGGTAAAGAATTAACAAGTGGGTGAAAGTTTTATGTTAGAAAAAAAATGGTTATTGAAAGAATTTGACAAAACCAGGGTTGTTGAGATTTCAAAAGAATTTCACATTTCTCCTTTAACGTCAATAATTTTATATAACAGAGGAATTAACAAAAGTGAAGAAATTGCTGAATTCCTGAAATGTGACCTTGAAAGTCTGCATGATCCGTATCTTCTCAAAGATATGGACAAGGCTGTTAAAAGAATAAAAGAAGCACAGATTAACGATGAAAAGATTACAATATACGGAGACTACGATGTTGACGGTATAACAAGTATCGCCATTCTTTATAAGCATCTGACATCAATGGGCTTTAAGGTTGATTATTATATTCCTGACCGAATTCAGGAAGGATACGGTGTAAATCGTGATGCTCTGGATAAAATAAAAGAGAATGGAACAAAAGTTGTTATTACCGTTGACACAGGAATTACCGCAATAGAAGAAACCGAATATGCAAAAGAAATCGGTATGGACATAATCATAACCGACCATCACGAATGCAAGGAGACAATCCCTGAAGCATATGCTGCAATAGACCCCAAACGTAAAGATTGCACATATCCATTCAAAAATCTTGCAGGAGTTGGTGTTGCATTCAAACTGATTCAGGCACTTGACGGTAATGCTTCCGTCAGTGAGCTTATTGCAAAGTATTCGGACCTTATCTGCCTTGGAACGGTTGCAGATATTTCGCCGCTTGTTGATGAAAACAGAATCATTGTCACAAAGGGTCTTGAAAAATTCCGTAATACCGAAAATATAGGTCTTAAGGCGCTCATTGATGTGTCAATTACAAACAGTAAACCAATAACCACTTCAACAATCGGTTATATTATTGCTCCCAGAATCAACGCCAGCGGACGTCTTGGATGTGCGTCAAGAAGTGTTGAAATGTTCCTGACCTCTGACAAAGAAAAAGCCTACGAGCTGGCAAACGGCCTTTGTGAAGAAAACACAATCAGACAGCAGACAGAGCAGAAGATGTTTGCTGAAGCTCTTGAATATATTGAAAATAATCCTCAGATGAAGGATGATCAGGTTCTGGTTATCCCGCACGAAAACTGGCATCACGGCATTGTGGGTATAGTTTCATCAAAAATAACCGAGAAATTCTATAAACCTTCAATTCTTTTCGCCATAGACGGCGATGAAGCAAAAGGTTCGGGAAGAAGTATAAGCGGTTTCAATCTTTTCGGCGCCCTTGAAAGCAGCAGCGATTTGCTGGAGAAGTTTGGCGGTCATGAGCTTGCGGCAGGTCTTACAATAAAAACCGAAAATATTGAAAAATTCCGTGCAGCGATAAACGCCCACACCTTTGAACAAATTGATGAAAACGCTTTGATACCCACAGTTTCAATAGACGCTGTCATAAAACCTACGTATATCACTTTGGAAACTGTTGATGAAATCAACAAATTACAGCCATTTGGTGTTGAAAACCCACTGCCGGTTTTTGCAGTGCGTGACATGAAGATTCATAAAATCAGCACAATGAGCGAAAATAAGCATTTGAGAATGACTTTGCTCAAAGAAGGAAAGTTTCTTGATGCTGTTGGATTTGGTATGGGTGAATACTATAATCATCTCAAGGAAGGCGACTTTATTGAAGTTGCTTTTGGACTTGATATAAATGATTATAAAGGCTTCAAAAACGTACAGCTTATTTTAAAAGACATTAAACTTATGGAAGTGAACTGATTATAATGCAGAAACAATTGGACAGCTTACTGAGAAAACTTAATAAAAACAGTAATGCATCCGACCTTGATTGCGTCAAAAAAGCATTTAATTTTGCAATGAAAAGTCATGAAGGCCAGATGCGTGTTTCCGGTGAGCCGTTTTTCACTCATCCCATTGCTGTTGCAAATATTCTTGCTGACATGGAGCTGGATTCCAGTTCTGTTGCGGCGGCACTACTGCATGATGTTGTTGAGGATACC
>JAFSDN010000114.1 GCA_017436245.1 Clostridia bacterium | reverse complement strand
TGTTGTAGTAGTTTTACCGGCATCAATGTGAGCCATGATACCGATGTTTCTTGTTCTTTCAAGCGAATACGCTCTGGCCATAGTAACTCCTTTCAACACATAAAATGTGTTAGTCTAAATCAAAAATTGGCATTCCGCTTTAATGTAGTGCAAAGAAAATTGCCTTAGATTTGGTGAATGCGAAGCTGAAAAAACGGAGTGTATATGATATACATGAGTATTTTTTCAAGCTGAGCACATTCGCCGAAGATGAGGCGATTTTCAAAGCAATACTACCAGCGGAAATGAGCAAACGCCTTGTTCGCTTCTGCCATCTTGTGTGTGTCTTCTTTCTTTTTGAAAGCACCGCCTGTGCTGTTGATTGCATCCATAAGCTCGTTAGCAAGTCTTTCAGCCATTGTTCTTTCGCTTCTCTGTCTTGCATAGAGTGTGATCCATCTGAGGCCCAGTGTTTCGCGTCTTTCGGCTCTAACTTCAATCGGAACCTGATAGTTAGCACCACCGACACGTCGTGCTTTAACCTCCAGTACGGGCATAACGGCATTCATAGCTTCTTCAAAAACTTCAACGGGATCTTTGCCTGTCTTTTCCTTTATGATTTCAAATGCATCATAAACGATAGCCTGAGCAACACCCTTCTTGCCGTCGAGCATAATATTGTTGATAAGACGAGTAACAGTCTTACTGTTGTACATAGGATCCGGCAACACGTCACGACGTGCAATATGTCCTTTTCTTGGCACTTATCTTCCCTCCATTTCTTTGTGAATAATATCCACAAGGTACTCAATACCCAATAGGATACTGCTAGCGCTGTAATACTATTACTCAATATATATAAAATAGTAATACGCACTATAGAATAAATTTCTTACTTAAATTTTTGCCTTACTTAGCATCTTTCGGTCTCTTTGCACCGTACTTTGATCTTGACTGGTTACGCTTCTGAACGCCCTGTGTATCAAGAGTACCACGGATAATGTGATAACGAACACCAGGGAGGTCCTTAACTCTACCGCCACGGATAAGCACTACGCTATGTTCCTGGAGATTGTGACCAATACCGGGAATGTAAGCAGAAACTTCAATACCGTTTGTAAGACGAACTCTGGCAACCTTACGGAGCGCTGAGTTAGGCTTTTTGGGTGTCATTGTTCTAACAGATGTACAAACACCTCTCTTCTGCGGTGAATCCTGATCAATGTATCTCTTCTGGATTGTGTTGAAACCCTTGAGGAGAGCAGGAGCAGTTGATTTCTTTTCCGCAGTCTGTCTGCCTTTCTTAACTAACTGGTTGAATGTTGGCAATTATTTCACCTCCTGTATATAGAATAGATATATAAAAACGCTAAGCGTCTTTACCGAGAATTGTGGCAACAGCGGTGGGCACTTCAACGTGGCAGGCTTTTGCAAGCTCCTTCATGTTGTTGACGTATTCCACAGCAACGCCTTTTTCATTGCAAAGTCTTTCAAGGGGAAATACAACATGGGCATCAGCATCCCTTGCTACAAAAACAAGCTCTGCCTTTCCCGCATCAATAGCCTTTTTGGATTGTTTAAGTCCCACAACATGAGGACTCATCTTGATTCTTTCCATTTTTTTCACCTTGCGTTTTATCTGTGGGGAATGGATCGATGTCACAAAGCCCCAATATTGCAAAATACAATTTATTCTATCAGTTTTCAAGTATTTTGTCAAGGGTTCTGCAAAATTATTTTCATAACAATTTTAAACAAAATATCCCCTGTTGATACCTTTTGTATGTAACATTTTTACAAATGCCCTCTCAGTACCAATTCTTACATTGATTCCCTGGCTTCAGAAAGAGCTTTTGCCAGTTGATCGGGACAGGAAGTTCCCCTGCCGTTGCAATCAATTCCTTTGAGACGCGCAATGGCCTCGTCAACCTCCATGCCTTCAACAAGACGGGCAACCCCCTGAGTATTTCCCATACAGCCAAAAACAAACTTCACATTTCGCACAACGGAACCGTCAATATCAAAATGAATCTCCCTTGAGCAGGTTCCCCGTGTTTTATAAGAAAAGCTCTTCATTTTCACATTCTTCCTTTCCTGATTATATGAAAAAAAGGACGCCAAAGGCGTCCTTTTGAAATTTCAATTCTTATTTGTTAATAAGATCTTTAAGAGCCTTACCAGCCTTGAAAGCGGGAACCTTAGCTGCATCAATCTTCATTTCAGCACCTGTCTGGGGGTTTCTGCCTGTTCTTGCTGCTCTTTCTCTTACTTCAAAGCCGCCGAAGCCAACGAGCTGAACCTTGTCACCCTTAACGAGTGCATCTTCAACTGCACCAACGAAAGCGTTGAGAGCTGCTTCTGCATCCTTCTTTGAAAGATTAGCCTTTTCAGCCATTACTGCGATTAATTCCTGTTTATTCATTTTTAAAACTCCTTTTCTTTTTTAATATTGAAAATATTAGGTAATTAATTTAATAACGTTATTACCATAATACTACAACTTTTCGCAAATTTCCATAGTTTTCTGTATTTTTTTGTAATTTTGTTACATTTAACAAAAAACCCTTTGTCATTTTGAACCAAATGCACAGTAAAATACCGTATTTGAGAGTATTTCCACATTAATCTGAATTATTCATCATCATCTCATTCAGCTCTGCACGGGTGATAAGCACCTGTCTGGGCTTTGTTCCCTCATAGGGACCGATGATGCGGTTTTCTTCAAGCTGGTCAATAATTCTTGCGGCTCTCTGATAACCGATTTTATATCTTCGCTGGAGCATTGCAACAGAGGCTTGTCCCGCATCAACAGCATATTCTGCCGCCTGATAGAACATGGAATCCTTTTCGCCGCTTCTGGTCTGGGTCACTTCCTCGGCGTGTTCGTCGTTCATTTCCTGCTCCCGTTCAATATGTTCAAGAATACTTTCGTCATACTCTGCCTCATACTGTTGTTTTATATAGGAAATAATTCCTTCAATTTCATCATCCGAAAGGAAGTTACCCTGAATACGCATGGGCTTGTTTGCACCTCTGGGCGCATAAAGCATATCGCCCTTACCCAGAAGCTTTTCGGCACCCATGCTGTCAAGAATGGTTCGGCTGTCCACCTGAGAAGAAACCGCAAAAGAAATTCTTGAAGGCACGTTTGCCTTGATGACACCTGTGATAACATCAACAGAGGGTCTCTGGGTTGCAATAACAAGATACATACCTGCCGCTCTTGCAAGGGCGGCAAGACTGTTGATTGCATCCTCCACCTCATTCTTTGCCGCAAGCATAAGGTCAGCAAGCTCGTCAATGATAATAACAATTTCGGGCAGCTTGTTTTCGGGGGTTTCGTTGTCCACCATAAGCTCATTGTAGCCCTGAATGTTTCTGACCTTGTTATCCTTCATCAACTGATAACGGTTCTTCATTTCGGCAACTGCCCAGTTAAGAGCCCCGGCAGCATGTTTTGGGTCGGTAACAACAGGTATCAGCAAATGCGGAATACCATTATAAACACCAAGCTCAACCATTTTGGGGTCAACCATAATCATTTTGACCTCATCGGGTTTTGCTTTGTACAATATACTTGTTATGAGTGAGTTGATACACACACTCTTACCCGAACCCGTTGCACCTGCAATGAGGATGTGAGGGAAACTTGCCACATCGGCAATGACGCAATTACCGCTGATGTCTTTACCCAAAGCAAATGCTGTTTTTGATTTGAAATCACGGAACTTGTCCGTATCAATAACCTCACGAATGGGCACAGGCGTTGGGGTTTCGTTGGGAATCTCAATACCTATTGCGGATTTGCCGGGAATGGGTGCTTCAATACGAACACCAGATGCCGCAAGGCTCAATGCAATGTCATCAGCCAGATTGGTTATTTTTGAAACCTTTATTCCAAATCCAGGCTGTAATTCAAAGCGGGTTACGGAGGGGCCCTGGGTTATATTCAGAATTTTGGCTTCAACCTTGAAGCTGGCAAGGGTTTCAAGCAGCTTATTTGCCTTATCCTCAAGCTCCTGCTTTATCTCTGCACGGCTCTTTGACATGGGCTTTGGCTTTGCCAGAAGTGAAACTGACGGGAGCTTGTAATTGAGCAGCTTTGTTGCCTCAATATTTTCCTTTGCCATTGCATTTACGCTGTCTGCCGCCTGCTGAACCTCCTGATGGCTCATTCGCTTTCCAACTTCAACAGCTCTGTCAAGGGGAACACCCGCATCAATGGCAGATTGGGTGAGAACATCAACCTTTTCCTCCATCTGAACCATGCTGGGCGGTTCAAATTCACCATCCTTCTTTTCCTTGAAATTCCCCTTTTCGTCAGGAAGCTCTGTAAGCACACCGGTCTTAACATCCTCAATTCTGAAGGGCTTTTTCTTTTCCTTTGTTCCGTTTTCGGTATCCTTTTCTTCCTGTTCTCTGAGGATTTCCTGAACAATTTCCTGAGTTTCGTCAACGGGGTCTTCTTCAAATTTAAAACGCTTCACCGGTCTTAACGTCTGCCCGGCATCCTTCTTCTTTGCAAGGTCCTCAACAACGCCCCCGTTGAAATATTCCTTGAAGTAACTGCTGTTTGGCATACTTTCGGGGTTTCTGTCATATTCAACCTTGGTTTCAACTCTGACTTTTTCGTGCTCAGCTTGATGAACACGTTTCTTCTTTTCCAATCTTTTCAGTCTGATGGGTTCAAAAATCTTTCTTGCAACACTTTCAAGAGAAATCTCAGTCATCATAACAATCAACACAAGCAATGCCGTGATTGAAACAATGTATGACCCGACAACACTGATTGTATTTTTGAACAGCAAACACAAAAGACCGCCCACAACACCGCCGATTTGTCTGCCGTAAAGCTTGCCGATTGTGGCAAACAGCCCTCTTTCATTCCACAGAATCTTTTCGTGCTGTGTCAAAGCCCCAAGAAGGGACAAAACAACCATAACCGCCAGAAGCAGCCACATTTTTTTTGTGACCTTTTCCCGCTTTTCCTCAACAAACATATTGAGACCCGTCCATATAACAAATACAAAGAAGATGGCTGATGCTTCGCCAAACAGCCCCATCATCAGACTCTTTATGAATCCGCCCACAGGTCCCGTTGTCCGGGTAAAGAATGAAAGTACCAGAAAAAGCCCCAGGGCAATAAACAAAATACCCTTTATCTCAGCACTGCGCTTTGTTTCAAGCTGAACCGCTTTCGCATTTTTTGATGCTTTTGACGCTTTTGATGCCGTCGCCTTTGAGCCGGACGTCTTCTTTGCTGTGGATTTTCCACCTTTTTTTGTTGTTGTTTTCTTTGCTGCCGCCATAAAATATCACCGCCGAATCATATCATTCTCTTATATCATAACAAAATAAAGTATTACCAAAGCCCCAAGAACAATTCTGTAAACTCCAAAGGCCTTGAAATCATGCTTCTTAACAAAATTCATCAGGAACTTAATTGCAATCATTGAAACAATATATGCAACAATCATTCCCACAACAAGAACCGTTATTTCGTCCATGCTCATTGTCAGACCCTCAAGGATAAACTTTGCAATCTTCAAAAGGCTCACGCCGACCATAACGGGAATAGCCATAAAAAACGAAAATTCTGCCGCAACGCCCCGACTGCAGCCAAGAAGCATTGCTCCAAGAATTGTTGCACCCGAGCGTGAGGTTCCGGGAATTATGGACAACACCTGAAACGCACCGATGAGAAGTGCCGTCTTGTAGGTCATTTCATCCATAGTATTCACAACCGTCTTTTTGCGGATTCTTTCCACAATAATAAAAGCAACACCGTAAACAATCAGCATGGCAGACACTACCTGCCAGTTTTCAATCTGTTCCATGAGGGAATCCAGTGCAAGACCAATGACCGCCGCAGGAATACAGCCCACAATCACCTTAAACCACATATTCCATGTGTCACGCTTTTCAGTTTTTGTTTTTGAAGGCGCAAAGGGGTTGAGCTTTTTAAAGTACAGAGTAACAACCGCCATAATGGCACCAAGCTGAATCACATACAGATACAAATCAAAAAATCCCGAATTGCTGACAAAGCTGTCCTTTCCGTTCAGGAATTCCTTCACAAGAATCATATGCCCTGTTGAGCTTATGGGAAGCCACTCGGAAATTCCTTCAACCAAGCCCATAATAACAGTTCTTATTATATCCAAAACCATAAACAACCTCCGGAGGAATATACTTTTTTACATTATATTCATCACATACCACATTATAGTTTAACACAAATTCTTTTTTCATACAAGAGTTTTGACAAAATTCGCATCAACAATCCCTGAACTCAAACTTCACTCTTGTTGTTTTGCTTTCACCGGGCTTCAGGAATTTGAGGATGCCCTTTTCACGCATAACATCTCTGCCGTCAGGATGACAATTTGCAGGCTCCAGTCCCAGAACATATTCGTATTCGCCCATCATTTTCCATTCTGTGAAGCAATCCAGATTGGTTCTGTCAAAGGTCATCCGAAGCTCTGTGTGTATATCGGGGTTTGACAACGAAACATCAGGCTCGCCGTCAAATGAATGATAATAGCACTGCTCAACAAAGCCGTTTTGGGGAGCAATTATTTTATCCCACTTGTCAATATCCTCTGCAGCATGGTCGTCTCTGGGCGCAACAGCAGATGAAGAAATTTTCAGAACAGAATTCTCGCTGAGAAGAGGATAACCCATGTTGCAATGATACATAATCATAAATGGCACCTGACGGCATCCGATGTTGGTAATCTTGTCACACACTTCAAGAGTGTTGTCATTCAGACCGCAAAGATATTCACGTTCAAGGAGATACTGATTGCCGCCCAAAGATGCGTCCCGCATAACCGCCTTTATTCTGATGCAGTCCTCCTCAACAGAATAAGAATACTGTTCAGCAGGAATATGTGCAATGTTTCCGTGGAGAGGCAAAGTCTCGCCATTATCCGTGCAGGGACTTCCAACCGCCGCAAAACCGCAGGTTGTTATGAATCCTGCTGTGAATGACTTCAAAAAATTTGCATCGGTTCCTTCATAATACTGAGGTCCCACAAGACCGCAAGGCGAAATGTATGCCATACTGTTGCCCTTGTAAAACAGATATGGAATATCGGCACATCTGTCCAACGACACCGAAAAATCAAGCCCCTTTCCGTTGCGAACCTCAAGCATCCTCATTCCGTCAGCCTTTCCGCCAACCATTCTGGTTTCCTTCACGCCATAAAGCTGTGAAGGATGTCCGATATATTTGTTCATTTTAATCGTCCTTTCATTTTTTATTAATTCAAAACTTCTCCAAGCATATCACATTCTGTCATATGGGCGTTGTTATATAGGAAGGTTTTCACCTCATAGGGTTCAAATTCAATGTCGCCCTGCCAATCAAGAACCTTGACGGACGCCTTTTGTGATTCATTCCTTGAATTATAAAAACGAACATAATGGCCATTCTCTGCAAGACTGATATTTGTCATAATAATGCTATCATTTCCGATTTCCGCAAGTTGTTCAGGCTTTTTGCCCTCGCCGCAAGGGAAGAAGGATAAAGCCTCGGGCATCATATTGTAGCTTTGTGCCATTCTTTCAACGGGCAGATTTTCACCGCACACCAATCTGTACTCAAACTCTCTTTCGCCCAGGTCAATATGTTCGGTGTATCTGTCATCCTCGCAAATGGATCGGTCATCAATAGGATGCGCCGAATACACCGGGGTACGTATCAAGGAAATCAGAATGTTACCGTCTTCAAAAGAACCTGCATAGGTTCCCTTATTCAAAACATGAACACCGCTTGTTCCGCACCACTGCTGGAACGAAACTTCACGTCCGTCCTTTTCAAGGTTTCTGACACCAAAGGCTGTCTGTCCAAGAAAATCGCCCGAATCCTTTGTGCCAACAGCATATTTATACATTCTGTTAACATCATTTGACAATATTTTTATTTTCACATCAACATAATCAATTTCCTTTGGAATTGTATATGTAACAACGGCAACAGAATTTTCAAATTTGAAAAACGCCTGAACTCTGCAAGCCACCGCTCCGTTTTCAATAACACGAACATTTTCCGTCTCCGCATTTGCATATCCGCAGAAGGAATTTGCATCAATCTTGCTCATAAGTCCCATTTCGCCCATTTTGTCGGTGAATCGGTCAACAGTCATTCCCCAGGGGTCTTCATTGTCCTTAATAACAAAAATCTTTCCTGCATTTTCAAGCTGAACCTTTCCATTTGAATCCAGCTTGGTCAAAAGACCGTTTTCCTTGCTGATTTTAACCGTTCCGAAAGCAGTTTTAACCGTTATAAATTGATCGTCAGCTTCAGCCTTTTTAATGCGGTCGGAAACATTTCCCATCTCAAGCCTTGCATCAAATCTGTTCATTGAACAGGGCTTCAACTCTGCCGTGAAAACAACTCTCTTTCGCCAGTCAAGATTCAGAGTACATTCGGGCTTTTCGTTCTGAGCTGCAAGCTCCTCCCCGTTTTCATCAAAAACTCTGGCATATGTATACTCACCATCATTCCAGTTTTGATTTGAAAGATTAAACTCAAAGGCAATACTTTCTTTAACAGGATAAGGCAGGGGATTGTAAACCATAACCGGAATTTCACCATCAACCGCCTTTTTCTGTCCCGAACACAGCTTCATAAAAGCTCTCATAATCAGCTTGTCAGCAATATGAATTCCATAATTGAGTCTTGCGATTTCCTGTTCCTCGCCCGTTCTTATCATTGAGCCGGGCAGAATATCATGGAATTCAGCAAACATCAACGCCTTTTCGGCTTCCTTGATTTCAGTATCCCAAATGCCTGCATTTGTCATCATGGTTTTGCAGACTTCAATTTTGTTTTCAAGCTTTCGGTGGAGCTGTTTTATCCTTATCATGGATGAATAACAACCAACCATGCAATGACAGAGCGAATCCTCCACAACCTCAAGATTGCTTTTGTCAACCTCATTAAAGAAAGAATCGGGGTCAGAATGAACAATTTCAATATTTTCCGTTTCTTCAATGAGCTTCGCTATACCCTCCATATCGGGTACAGATGCCCCTCCGCCATGGTTGCCGATTCCCCATGTTTTAAGTCCCGTTTCATAGATATTCTTTTGGGGGTCAGCCTCGTTCATGCAGCTTTCCATATATTCATTTATATTTTTTACAGCCTCTCCTTTAAGAGAATTATAACCGCCAAAAATACAAAGTGCCGTTACCTCGCTGTTGTCGTAGCCCTTCCACTTAAACAGGGTATTGGGCTTTGCGGCACGCATAAAAAGGTAGTTTTTGTAGCCGGTCTTTGCAAGAATCTGAACAAGACCCCTTGTGTGTCCAAAGGAGTCAAAATTAACCGCTGTTTCGGGCTTAACCCCAAATTTCTCATAAAAATATTCTCTGCCTGCCTTTATCTGCCTTATGAATGATTCGCCGTTTGGAATGTTGCAGTCGGGCTGGAGATACCAGCCACCGATTATCTTCCATGAGCCTTTTTTCACAAGACCTTTAATTCTTTCAAACAAATGGGGCTCATATTCCTCCACCCACTGATAAAGCAATGCTTCATTGTGGCAAAACACAAAGCCCTCATATTTCTCACAAAAATCCGCCGCTGTTCTGAATGTGGAGATTGCCTCAGCCGCCCCCTCATTCCATGGCCAGAGCCAAACCGGGTCAAGATGGGCATTGCATACCAAATGTAATTTTTTCATACCAAATACCTTCTTTCTGTCTTATAACAATATATGTAATCATTAATTATTTCACACACTTTTGGCAGGGTGTCAGCCCTGCATTTTGGGCATCCTCAATTGAAGTACCGTAGCTATTTCTGCCACCGCAGTCAGGATTGCTGTGATACCGCTTGCCTGACGGAGTTCTGTATACGTCAAAACTCGTCCCAACAAAGGTGCTATCTCCTGTGGAATAGTCAACCCTGACCCCCGGCTGAACATTATAGCAGTAAACACAAAAGCAGATGCCCTCCCCCTTGTCCTCAACGGAATAGCCTTCAAGCAAAACACCATCTGCAACAAGATTACCCTCCGAAAACACGGGAGTTGAACGGAACATAACGTGATTTCCGGTTTTTTCAATATAGTCAAACACTTTATTCTCAAAGGGAAGCATACCCTCAATATTCAAATATCTTGTTCCGGTTATGAGATTCCTTTTGTTGGCATTTTCTCCCGTCAACTGATGAGCAATCAGGTGGCAACGGTTATAAAGATAATCTCCGTCAATCACGCCTCTATATACAACGCTCTGCCATCCCGTGGGAGTCACCGAGCTGATGCTGCCTCTGGGCGTCGTTGGCATAATGTCCTTTCCAACCGAGGCAAAGCCCACATCGCACCTGCCAATGCCGTCAAGCTGTCCGTAATATTCAAAGGATGCACCTATAATCTCATAATCCTCAAAAAAAGGCTTGTTGCCGTTAATCTCCACACGGGCAACGCCAAAATATTCGGGAACAGCCTTCATAAGACGCTCATATTCCTCATGCTCAAAGGAATTCTTCACAACAAACACGGTCTGCGAATCATCATCCCACGCAACACCAAGACCCAAGCCCTCGGCAACAAAACGGACAGGTATCATGGTTCTCTCATTGATTACCCTCGGCTCAACATCAAGACTTTTTTCTTTTCCGTTAACCAAAGCTGTTTTTTCATCAATGTTCAGTTGAATTTGTTCATCGTTCAGAATCAGCACAACGGTCTCGGTTTCCTCAATCCAGAGAACTCTGCCGCCAAGACCTTCAATAATCGCCCGAATGGGAACAAGAGTACGTCCGTCCACAACAATCGGCTTTGTTCCCCGATTTGGGTCAATTTCGGTCTCAATGCCGTTGACACGCATTATGGGATTGCCAATTTCAAGACTGACAACAAAATCCCCCTCTGCCGCTCCAACCGGGAGTAAACAGATATACATCAAAACAAATGTAACCAAAAGAGTTCTAAGTTTTCTCATAACAACCCTCTACTCGCAAAAATGTTTGAGTTTTTCCCCCGACACCCGATAAACTGTCCACTCATCCATGGGAACAGCCCCCAGGGACAAATAAAAATCAATACTGGGCTTGTTCCAGTCAAGGCATGACCATTCAAGCCTGCCGCAGCCACATTCAAGGGCAATTTTTGCAAGCTCTCTCAGCAAGCCTTTACCAAAGCCTCTGCCCCGATATTCGGGAAGAACAAACAAATCCTCAAGATAAATTCCTGCCCTGCCAAGAAAAGTGGAAAAGTTATGGAAAAACAATGCAAAGCCCACCTCTTTTTCACCCTCAAGGGCAAAAATCACCTCAGCTTTTTTCTTTTCAAATATCCATTCTCTCAGCAATTCTTCCGTTGCAACCACTTCACCCGACATCTTTTCATATTCAGCAAGCTGTCTGATGAAAAACAATATTTTTTCTGCATCCTTTTCGGTTGCAAATCTGAAATCTGTTTTTGACATGATTTTCTCCATCCTTTAATTTACACTTGTATAAACATCCGTAACCTCTGTAATTGTCATAAACGCCTTTGGGTCAATTTCATGGGCAATCCTCTTCACGTTTGGAATCTGGAATCTGTTGACAATAAAATAAATTGCGGTTTTCTGCTTCTGGGAATAATGTCCCTTGACAGCAATCTGTGTCACGCCGCTGAGATATTCCGAGCTGAGCGCATCGCATATTTCGTGCGCATGGTCGGTTATAATCATAATTGCCTTTGAACGGTCAAAGCCTTCAACAATAAAGTCAATGGTTTTCAGCCCTGCGGCATATGTAACAATTGAATACAAGGGCAAAATCCAGCTATTCAGAATAACACCGCTAATTATGTAAAGTATAACATTATAAATCATAACAAATGTACCAACGGTTATGCCCATCTTCTTTGCAAATATCACCGACATAACTTCAACGCCGTCAATGGCACCGCCCAATCGAATTGTCAAGCCGCTCCCAACACCCGAAATAAGGCCGCCAAACAAGGAACAAAGAAGAAGGTCCTCACCTGCAAGAGGTGAAGCAAGGCTCACATCAATGGGCAAAACATCGGTTATCAGAAACACACCAAGGGAATACATTGCAACCGCATACAGAGAATATATGGTAAAAATCTTTCCCTGTCTTTTCAGACCATACAGAAACAAAGGGGTATTAATCACAAGCAAAAATACATACAGCGGAACACCCGAAATCTGTGACAAGAGCATTGACGTGCCCGAAATACCGCTGTCATAAAGATTAACAGGGTTCAAAAACACCGTAATCCCAAAAGCATTTATGAAGCCCGCAACTGTAAGTCCAACAAAAGTCATTATGCTGAGCCTGTTTTTCAAACTTTGTTTCATAATCAATCATCCTTTTAATCTTTTTTCTTATTGTATCACTTATTATCAAAAAAAGAAAGTAAAATTTTGATATATTTACAAATCATTCAAAACTTTTTTCGGACTATTGATTTTTTGTCAAAACTCCTGTATACTTTAAAGCATAAATAATCCGAGGTACTGATAAATGAAGAAAAACGGTTTCAGAATAATTTCCGCAATCATATTCCTGATTGCCCTTGCGCTGCTGGCGCTCATCACCGTTCCGCTAATCACAACACACAAAAACCCACAGGAATTCAAAGCGTTTATCGACAGCTACGATGCATGGGGGCTGCCTGTAATGCTCTTTATTCAGCTTGCACAGATTGTTGTTGCAATAATTCCGGGCGAGCTTGTGGAATTTGTTGCAGGAACACTTTACGGCTGGTTTTGGGGAATGATTTTTTGCCTTGTGGGCATTGCACTTGGCCAGACAATCATTTTCAAGGCAGTCCGTTTTTTTGGCAAACGATTTGTTGAAAAAATTGCCGGAAGCGACGCCCTGACAAAATTCAAATTCCTTCAGGACGAAAAAAAGCTGAAAACCGTTGTATTTATACTGTTTCTCATCCCCGGAACACCAAAAGACCTGCTCACCTATGCAGTTCCTCTGACAAAAATCAGTCTCAAAAGTTTTTTAATCATAACATTAATTGCCCGAATCCCCTCGGTGCTTTCATCAACCTTTGCAGGCGATGCCTTCTCGGACAGAAAATATATCACGTTGCTTGTTGCCTATTGCGCAATACTCATATTTTCCGGAATGGGAATCCTGTTCTATCGCCTATGGTCAAAAAAGCACGGAAAAAAGAATAAAGACTCCAAAGATGATACCGTCCAATAAACAGGCGGTATCCCTTTTTGTACAGCAAATCACAACAACCCCTTAATCGCCCCAAGCAAGTCGGGCAATTTATTTGACTTTTTTATTGCCTTCAAAATCTTTTTTTCTTCCGGGAATGTCCACATTGTGTACATCCATATTTCCTTCAGCTTGTGCAGAGTGTAGACCTCCGACCCCAAAACCTCCAGATACCTCTCCGCAAGAAGATTGGTGAACTCAATAAGCTCCCTTACTTCCAGAGGCTTTCCGCCCTTTATCTCTCTGAAAATTGCAGGATTTGCAATTGCTCCTCTGCCAATCATCACTCCCGAAAGATTCGGGAAATCAGCCTCAATTTTTTTAAAATCCTCAACAGAAAACACATTGGCATTATAACAAAGCCTGTTTGACGATTCTTTATATGCCCGACAAAACAGCTCCATATTAGGTTCGCCGTTGTAAAAATCTGCCCTTGTTCTTGGATGAACAATCAGACTTTCCATTTGATACTTATTATAAATCTCCAGTATGCGCCCAAACTCCTCGTGCGACGAAAAACCCGTTCTTGTCTTTACTGAAATTTTCAGTTCTGATTTCTCAAAAACCCGGTCAAGAAACTGTTCAATCCCCTCAGGGTCACGCAAAAAGTCCGCTCCCCGGTTCTTCTTCACCACCGTCCCCGAAGGACAGCCAATGTTTATATTCACCTGATCATAGCCCAGCTCACGAATTTTTTCCTCAAACTTCAAAAAGGAATCTCCTCTGTTTGTCAAAACCTGAGGCACAAGCCTTTCCACCCTGTTTTTTTCGGGAACAATATCCCTGAGACTCTTTAAACTCAGCTTTTCATTGTCGCTTGGCGTTATAAAGGGTGCATAATACACATCGCATCCACCAAACACCTGAGCGTGGGTGTTGCGATAAGTATATGTGGTTATCCCCTCAAGAGGTGCAAAACAAAGTTCCATGTCCCGACTCCTTTTTTCATCATTGTTCAATTTTTCAATAAAAAGCGTTTTAACAAACACTTCTCTCCATCCGTCTTTTGCTCCGCAAAATCCACCTCCCTCGTCAGAGGGAGGCAAGAAAACCACATAATTCCCGGCGCCCTCTGACGAGGGAGCTGTCAGCATTGCTGACCGAGGGAGAAAAAGCCATTACCAAATACGTAATTTCCTTTTATATAAAAGAAGCTGTCGCATGACAGCCCCATCATCTGTAAACGCCTTTTAAATACGTTATGGTTTCATCGGTTGTTATACACCTATTCGCCGCATCAAGATAAAAACTGCTGTTGTTTGCAGGCTGAATGAGATATTCATCCTTGCCGCAATTTGTCACCTTCCACAAACAGCCGTCAAATCCGCTCTTTTCCCAAATTCTCACAGGCTGATTGTCCTTGGCTTCGGATAGCTTCACCTCAAGGGGTTTTGTCATTTCCGAAAAATTGTAAATCTCATAAATTTCCTTTGCCTCGTCCACAACATCAAATACCCACATTGCCGAAAAATCAACCGTCCTGCTACCTTCAAGAGCTCCGTCAGAATAACTGAGGTATTTTTCGTTGTTTCCGTTAATTGAAAAGATATTCTTGTCAAAAACATTCACCTGTTCGCTGAACATATAGACCTTTCGTGACGGGTCCCATACCACCTCGCAATTGAAAAGCTCTGCAACAGAGCGCAAGGGAATAAACAACCGTGACGAAAGAATAACGGTTTTTGCCGCCAGCTTATATGTTGCACCGTCCACAACGCAAATATCGGAATTTTCCTTAATTTTCATCCGTGTTCCGTTGTATGTTATAATGGCAGTGCGACTTGCATCGTCCCACAGAACATCTGCGCCCAGATATTCGCAAAAATATCTCAGGGTCACAAAGGTATGACCATCAAGAATCACGGGCGGCAAATCAAAGGCAAGTTTTTTTCCGTCCATAAGCACCGCAAGCTGTGATTCCTCTGCATTTTTCTCTGCAACAACAAAGTTCAGTTTTTCACTTTTGTAGTCAATTCCGTATTTTTTTGCGTCAATCCAAGCCACATATGCGCCCTCGTCCAAATCCGTCACTCTGACTTCACCTTCACGGAACAAATATTCCTTTTGAGTTTCTTTGCCCAAAGATTGAATTTTCAGTTCTGCCGCATCAAAATCATTCACATTGTCACAAACAAAAACAGTCTCGCCGTCTGAACCTTCAGTTTTCTGCAACAAAGGAAGCTCAAAATCTCCACGCTTCCAGCTTGCAATCAGAACGGTGGATTTTTCAAGGTTCAAGGTCTCTCCCGGAAAAACGGTTCTGCTGCCTTCCGAATCCGAAAATGTCCAGCCCGCAAAAACGTAACCCGACTTTTTGGGGACAATTTCCGACACTTCCGCACTATCCGAAAAAACAAGCTGTGCAGGCAGAATTTCCACGTATCCATCCATATACGAGAGCTTTTTTTGATTCAAATCCTCCCATATGGCAAACAGCTTAACCGAATCCGAAATTTTCACCGTTTCACCAGGCGCAAATATGGCGTCATTCACATAATCACGCTCACTAAACGACCAGCCCAAAAATTCATAACCGGCCTTTTTGGGGCGAACTCTGCTGATTTCACATTCAAGCACCTCGGAGTATCCCGTCACAACGGTTCCCGCAACAGCGGTATCACACCCCGAAACATATTCAACTGTATACTTGTTTATTGTGCTCTCCTCCGCAAAAACACCAAGGTTTGTCAAAAGCAAGCAGATAAGCACAAAAACACCTGTAACTTTTTTCATATTCATTCCTCGTCAAGCCATTCAAGCAACTGTTCAGCCGAAATAGCATCATGGATATTATATCTGTTCAGAGAATACAATGAATCTCTGTTGTTTTTCCTAACATAATTTGGGCCAACAGATGTGGCAAATGAAGCTCTGACACCGTTCTTTTTGAGAACAAGCTCCACCAATCCGTTATACTTTCCAATGGGATAAGCCATTGCAGCCATTGTCTCACCAAGATTGGTTTCAAGAAAAGTCTTTTGAATAATAACATCGTTCTCAAGCACCAAAAGGTATTCCCTAAGGCTTTCACCCCTTATGGGAAGTAAATTCTCTCTGACCGAAAATCCACTTTCAAAATCCCGTGCCTGATGCATATCAAAGGTATGGCTCTGCACCGAAATCAAGCCCGAATCAATCATTTCTTTTGCTTCATCAAATCCAAAATGCGGAAAAATGGGCTTGCCCGTCTCCTTGTAAGTCGATTTTCCCACAGACGAGCCGATTGCAAAAATGGTTGCTTTAAAATCAAATTCCTTCAAAAGCGGATAGGCATTGAGATAGTTATCCATATATCCGTCATCAAAGGTGATGCAAACAGGCTTGGTTGGCAACACCGTACCATTGTTAACAAAATCAATCAGTTCATCAACCGATATTGGAGTATAGCCATTCTCTTTGATGACTTCAAGATGCTTTCTGAAATTTGCCTGTGAAATTGTCACATCATTGATGTTTTCATCAACGCAGTGATACATAAGGGCAGGAACTCTCACCACATCACGGCTGTCGGTCTCTGCCGAAACGTTCAGCCCCACAAAGGTTAAAACAATAAGAAATAAGGTAAGCAATTTTAATTTCATAATCTACTCCACATTAAAAATTCTGCATGGACTGCTTGGCTTTTTCAATCTGACCCAAAAATCCTGCCGAAACTGCATCCCGCAATTCATCGCTCATTTCAACCTTCCAGCCGTCTTCAAAACGTTTCACGGTAATATCAATCTCATTTGTAATCTTCGGCAAATCCGACTTGGCAATTTCCTCTCTGAAAACTTCATCCGTTCTTGACTCAAGTTCCTCATCCAAAAGCGTGCCGTTGGCGTATTCATCCATAACAATCTTCGTACATTGCTCCAGAACCGCCGTCAAATCAATTGTTGTCAGCTTTGCCGCAAGAACAGCCTCGTCGTTGTCCGATGCCGTACAGGAAACAATCTCCCATTCAAGTTTTGAAAAAACAGCCTCAATCACCGCATCCGCACCGTCAAGGTCATCAACTGAAACTCCGGTCAGACTGCCTGTGTCAAGATACTTTCCTGCTTTTTCCATGTCAACATCACAAATTGCGGTCATCAGCTTCTCAAAAGCCGACCGTGCATCATCCTGAGCCTTGTCTCTGCAACCTGCCACTCCCAAAACTAGCATCACCGACAAAAAAACAGCTAAAAATCTTTTCATTTTGTTTCCCCTTTCAAAAATTTATTCAATCCAGAAAACATAATTATCCTTTCTTGGTCTTGCCACGGGAATTTCACCATCAGGGTAACCAATAATACAATGTCCGATTCCTTCATAATCGCCCTCAATCCCCAAGTCTTTGAGGATTTCCTTGCCCTCAGGCAATTCAAACTCCTCCTTAGCCCTGTGAATCCAACAGCTGCCCACGCCCTCGTTATGTGTGGCAAGCATAAGATTTCCCATAACAAGGCTTCCGTCATAAACATAAGTGGGAACAGCCTTGTCCGCCAGAACAACAAGAACAACAGGCGCTCCGTAAAAAGGGTCACCGTCGGTTCCCATAATGCTTGCATTCAGCTTTGAAAGCCTGTCTCGCACCTCCGGATTTGTTATGGCAATAATAATCGGCGCCTGCAAATTTCTGCCGGTTGGCGCATAGGTTCCTGCCCGAACAATCCGTTCAAGAACCTCCTTTGGAATCATATCCTTTTTATACCTTCTGATACTTCGTCTTTCAAACAATTCCTTAATCATACCGCCACCTCCACAGCTTAAATAATATCATATCAAATATCAAATTTCAACAATGTCATTTTAATTTAATCTTTTCGTAATATTTTCGTTAAAAACATTGACAAAATACCATATTTCATAGGATAATATAAGATAACAAAAAGGAAAGGCTGTGAGTGTATGCACAAAAAATGGGAAGTATATTTTTCGGATACCGGTCATGCACACAAAATCTTTGTGGCAACGGTCTTTATGTTTCTTTTCCTTGCATTGGAAACAATATTTTCATGCACCGTTGCAACTTACAGTCAGGGGCATATGATTTTTCACATCGAGCTTTCAATCACAAAAATCCTCGGTGTTTTCATATATCTTTCAACAGCCGTGCTGGTTGCGTCGGCTGTACGTTATAAATATCTTCTGATTCCCGACTTTTTTCTGCTTATAATAAAACTATATATCACCGCAGACGCATTCACAACACTTCTCAGCACCACAGACGGGTTTGACCCCATAATTGCAGAAATTGCAGTGGAAAGTCTTTTGTTTTCACTGTTTCTTGCAACAATGATTCTGGGCAAGCTGCTCCGACACCACCCCCTGCTGACCTCACGCAGTCCTTTTATCGGGCTTTGGGCTTTGTTTCTGTGCTTTCCCTTTACCCTCGGTTTTGAAATCACAAAGCTTCTTTTTGCCCTTGATGCTCCAAATCCGCAACCACCCGTCATACTTTTCAACTTCATAAAAAGAACAGTACACGAAATTGTCCTTGACATTCCCTATGCACTGCTCATAATAACAATGTACTTTGTTCCCGAAAAAACCTTCAAGGCATTCAGACGCCACTAAACCAATTCTGCCCTCAGCATGGCAAAACCCGCCCTTTGACCAATGTCATTAATTTAAGGATATATACAAAATTGTCATTCTGAGCGTAGCCGTAAGGCGAAGCCGAAGAATCTTATTTGCCACAAAAATTCTTCACTACGTTCAGAATGACAAACTGCTTATCCCGATTCATTCATCAAAGCAATTCAACCGAAATTTCACGTCTTCTGTTGTAGGAATAATCCTGAATTCCTGCTGCACTGAGCACATAGTCAATTCGTTCCTTATAGCCGTTTCCGTTATTTTCACCCACGGCAATTCTCCCCAGCCCGCCTGCAACAATGGCAGCCTGTTCCTTAACCGAAAATCCTCTTGCACCCATATTCTCAAGAATCTGCACCGAAAATTCCTCAGCCAATCCAATCAAACGGTCATAGATTCCGCTCTGAACCGACCAATGCAAATTCCTTCCGCCCTCACGTCTGAAGTCCGAGGCAATACGGGCAACGGCGGCAAAAAGCCGCTCGATGCAAGCCTTGGGGTTATCGTCAAAGTCTTCCGCAACTTCATCCAGCTCATTTCGCCACTCACCCTCCAGTCGGTCAATTACCACATCAAAAATTTCATCCTTGGATTTGAAGTAATAATAGAACAATCCCACCTCGCATCCAACCTCTTTTTGCAAATTTCTGATTGTGACACCGTCAAAGCCCTTTTCAAAAAACATTTTCCGCGCCGCCTCAATAATTTCATCACGCTTGCCGCCGCTTATAACTGCCTTTCGTCCCATTACATACGCCTCCGTAAATTTCATTAATTACATAATATCACAAACTTTTCCAAAAATCAACAAATTTTTGAACATTGTTCAAAAAAACACGTCGTTACATAAGGTACGACGTGTTTTTTCATATATAGCTAATTCAGCTTTTCATCCAGAGCGCAGAATCTTTCGTAGCAATCGGTGTAATCATCGCCCTTTGGTTCATAGAGCTTTTTGGGCTCAACCGCCATATCGCAAGCCCTTTCAACGCTTTCAAACACACCCGTGGCAACACCCGCAAGAATTGCAGAGCCAAGGCAGGCTGTTTCATCATTCTTCAGGGTTACAATTCGCTTACCCGTCATATCAGCCTTTATCTGACACCACAAAGGGCTTGATGCACCGCCGCCCATGGTGCGGATTTCATCACAATCAATGCCAAGATAGTCAAGGTTTTGTTTGAGCATACACGCAACTGACTCGAGAATACTGCGAACAGCATGACCTCTGCCGTGCTCCATTGTCAAACCATAAAAAGCACCTCTTGCATCGGGATTATACTTTGGCATGGTTGAACCGCAAAGATAGGGCAAAAATGTCAGCCCATTTGAACCGGGATCTGCCTTCTCGGCAAGCTCATCAAGCTCACGGAAGCTAAAATTCTCACAGAAATTGTTTTTGAACCATTTAAGTGCTATGCCTGCTGTGGGAGTCCATGAAAGCAGGCAATACTTTCCGTCATAATTCACATGACAGGGAATAATTGAATTTGGCTTGAACTCAGGAATTTCATCCGAAGGAACAAAAACAACCATTGTTGTTCCTGTCATTTCGCTGACAACACCCTTTTTCACAATGCCTGCACCAATGGCACCTGCAATCTGGTCAATGGCACCCGTAACAACAGTTATACCCTTATATTCGCCCACAATCTCGCCACTGGGAAGAATTTCGGGAAAAACACCCTCATCCAGGCCAATGAAATCAAGCATTTCCTTCCACCACTTATGACCTCGTATATCATAATAAATCGTTGACGACTGCAAGGTTCTTTCGGTCACAAACCGACCCGTCAATCTGTAAAGCAAATAATCCTCCAAAAGGAACACCTTTTTGATTTTTCCAAATACCTCGCGCTCATTACTGCGAAGCCACAAAAGCTTGCTGGCAGGCCATGTTGCGGTAATCTCAGGCTGACCCGTCACCTCATATACCTTCTTGTTTCCAAACTCTTCCTCTATGTATTCAGCCTCAGCCGTTGCACGGTTATCAAGCCACACAATTGCCTTGCGGAGAGGCTCGCCATTTTCGTCCGCAACAATAATCGTCTCGCATTGAGTGTCAATGCTCATTGCCGAAATCTCATATTCAGCCGAAAGCTCTTCAAGAGCTTCAGAGAACAAAGTCCAGTAATTTTCGGCAGGAAATTCAACATAGTCATCCTTAACTTCAAGGGTATAATCCTTTGAAACCGTCTTCATACACTCAGCCTTCTCATTAAAAACTGCCGCCTTAAGAGAGGTTGTTCCAATATCAACGCCAAGTAAATATTTCATAAATCAAATCATTCCTTCACAATAATAATTTTTCTGATGCTCTTTTTCAAAACGCTCAGTTCTTCAAGCTGACCCTGATTATCGTCTGTAATAAGATAGTCAGCACAGTTTGTTTCCGCAATGTTCACAAAAGCCGTTCTTCCAATTTTTGACGAATCGGCAACAATAATCTTTGATGCCGACTGCGAAAGCATCAGCCTTGCAAGCTCCGCCTCACGGTCATAATATGTGGTAAGTCCCGCATAGGGCGAAACTCCGTCCACCGACAAAAACAGCTTGTCGGCATGATAATTCTTCAATTGACTCACCGCATCATCACCGTAAATGAACTGATATTTGGGGTTCACAAATCCCCCCAGCAAAACCACATTGAAGTTTGGATTTCCGCTGGCTTCAAGAGCAATTGAAACAGAATTTGTGACAATGTTCAGATTCAGATGGGTGGGAATTGCCCTGAACACCGAAAGAGTTGTTGTGCCCGAATTGAACATAACCGTATCATGGTCTTTAATCATTTCAACAGCACGCTTTGCAATGAGCTGCTTTGATTTGAGGTTTGTTCCAAGTCGTTGTTGCAGGTCCATATCACAGTACGACTTGTATGAGTTGATTGCACCGCCATGAACACGGAACAGCAAACCCTTGTCCTCCAAATCCGCCAAATCCGAGCGGATGGTTATGCTGGAAATGCCAAATTCACGACTCAAATCGGCAACCTTCACCTGACCTGTTTCGTTCAATATTTCAAGAATTCTTTCTCTTCTCTGATTAACGTCCATAACAAATTCCTTTCGGAGCTAATATAATTAACTATATTTTATTTCCATTTTTATGATTTGTCAATATTTATCCAGCTTTTTATCCAAAACTTTGTTTTTTCATCATTGTTCGGTTTTTGTAACTTTAATTCCGTATGCAATGCTCAAAACATCATAAGGAACCAACAGAACAAGCCATATTACCGTGAAGATTGACGGCAAAGCAATTGTCATAACAGGAATAATCCATTTTGTTACTCTTTCAAATTTCTTACGCTCACCATGCTTGTAGGAATTAACATCGTTTATAATGCAGCAAATTATCTGCAAAGCCATCATCAAAAGAGGCAAGCCGAACACCGTAAATGTTTTTGACGCAAAATTGTCAGGCTCATTGTTAAAATTAAAATGAATCGCCATAACATCAGGCAGATTATCCCACAATGCTATTCCCAAAAAAACAGGCAAAAGGCACACCATGCAGGTTACAGCAAGACTTTTCCTTTTTATAAATTTCATTATTTCCTCTCCCGAGCAATAAATTCAAATACACAAGCTTTCAGCTTACAATAAGTATAATCCTTAAAAATACAAACGTCAATACTTTATAAAATCTATTTTCCTTATCCACCGTCTTGACCACTCAAGCAACGCTTCGGACATAGGCTCAAATGCAACACATCCGCCTTTTTTCAGGGTCAAGAAGCTCTCCGCAATAACACGCTCGTCAGGCGAAAGAGCTTCAATCAAGTCACTTTGACGGCTGATATAACTCCCCGTTTGCTTAAAACAGATTGCCTGCAAAACAAACGAAGCCGATTTATACAGTCCCCTCAGCACATCTTCACTCTTTTCGTACAGCATATTATGAACACAGCCGTGGAATATGTTGCATGCACCAATTTTTATGGCTCTGTCAACAGCTTCCCTGTCAAGCATAAACATCAATGCATGAATACTTCCCTTGATGGGCTTTGTGTCATAATAAAACTGAAGAAGGTCGGACGGCTCCCAGTTCAAAATTTCTTCTTTTCCGCACAGAAAGCCGCAAATCAGCTCTCTATGGGGCAGGGTGTCAAGCATCTCATTATAACTCCTAATATCTTCAACCGACAGCTCATCAAGTATAACAACCGTATCAATATCGCTTTTCTCAGTAGCTTCGCCTCTCCCGTAACTTCCCTGCAATCCAACAAACCAAACCCTTTGTCCGAAGCTTTCTTTTAAAGCCTGCAAAAATTCCTTCATCCAAGCATTAATATCAATCATTCAAACCACCTCATTTGATAAAATAATATCATAAAGCTCTGCAAAAGTAAAGCATCTTTCCTCTTCTCTATTCTCTGGAAACGACAATTTTTAGTGAAAAGTGAATAGAGAATAACGAAAAGATAAAAGTACAAAAGAAACGACAATTCCTAACGAAATTGTCGTTTCTTTTTGGAAAGGCAGAACAATATAGATGCATTCTAATTATTGTTTTTCTTTGCAGTATTGATTGATGAAATAAGTATCTTCTTTAATTCAATACAATTATCAAGTATGTTTTTATCATCATAATATCCGCTTTCTACAAGCAGTTCTATCCAATATTCACTTTCCGAACATTCTTTAAGTGCT
>JAFSDN010000113.1 GCA_017436245.1 Clostridia bacterium | reverse complement strand
CAGCGTTGAATTGGCAAAAATGCAAATTCCAACTTGCTGGATGTACGAAGAAATTCCCATTTAGTAAAGTTTTGTGTGACAACAATCGGGGTTTGCATTTTTCGGTGTGCAGACAGCGATTGTTCTGCACACTTTTTATATATGGAGGTATTATTCTCAATGAAAAAAATTATTTATTCAACATTCGCTATGATTGTTATTATTTTTGCAATTTCTATTAGTGCCTACGCCAATGATAGCAATTTATATTCAAACGGGACGGATATGTACAGTAATGGCACAGTGGAATTTTACAGCAACAAAGATGATGAGGACAAACTGTATAAATTATCTCTATCGGATATGTCAGAAGAAAAAATTCTTGACGAGCATATTATATCTATGGTAAACAAAGATAAATATTTATACTTGCTCGTTTATACGGAAGGAAAAAGTAATCTATTGAAGTTTGATACCGATAATAATACATATATTCTCGAAAAAGAGTTTGATACAATCGTTTCAAATATAGCTATAAGGGATAACACTTTATACTATGTTGAAAACCGTAGCATTTTCACATATAATTTTGATACCAAAGAGAATACAATACTTATTAAAAATGGTATAACAGACTTCTTAGTGTTTACTGATTATAATACATTCAAATATTACACTAAGGCTGATGAAATATCAGAATATTCTGTAAACACATACTATTTTGGGGATATTGAGCCTATCGGAGTAGATGATACGAATTATGGCATAAGTCTGATGTCTGTGTCTTCTTATTCGCCAAGATTAACTGCTCCGTCAACGTCAGACCCCTATTATACAACATGGAATGTTTTCCACACATCGGGGTATGGAATGGTTGGGAATGGCGGAAATTGTACTTGCTATGCTTATGGTCGTTCGTATGAAAATTTAGGTTCCAAACCAAGTTTGAGTACCGGTAATGCCGGTGGTTGGTATGCCTACAATAAAAACGGCGGATACTACTCCTATGGCAAAACGCCATATTTAGGTGCTGTTGCTGTTTGGACTAAATCAGGAGCAGCTGGTCATGTTGCTGTAGTTGAGGTAATCAATGGAGATACAGTAACAACATCCGAATCGGGTTGGCAATCATATTATTTTAAGACTGTAACAAGAAGTGCAAGCAATTCTAATTTTAGTGCCGGCTCTACATATTCATTTCAAGGATTTATATATGTATGTGGATATTTGACAACAAAAGCACCTACATCTGCTACATTATCTATGAATAAAGAGTGGTATGCAGGAGCAGAAACTTTTACATTGAATTTTTCAGCTAACGCCGCCTGTCAATACTATTTATCCATTTTTGATTATGACACTGGTGAAGCTATAATTCAAACAGATGTAAGTGGTTCAACATATTCAAACTCATTTCAAAGGGCAGGGCATTATCACGCATATATGACCGCTTTTAACAGCAAGGGTGGAGTTGATTCAAACTGGATTGATTTTTATATATATGTGGGAGGTCCGTCTTCAGCAAGCATATCACCAAATAAAACCGAACTGAGTTCGGGAGAGTCGATAACTTTTACTAACAAACATAACGCATACTATGCACATACATATATGACGATTTATAATGAAGACACAAAAACGATTGTTGATGAGGGGTGGAAGCCTCTTACATATACATTTAAACCGCCAAAAAATGCTGTATATAAAGCATTAATGTCTGCATATACGCCTGCAAGTACCGCACATGCAGAATCTATATATTTTTATGTAGGTAAATACACAGTATCATACAATGCAAATGGTGGTAGTGGTGTACCATCATCACAAACAAAAATACATGGAAAGACATTAACGCTAAGTAAAACCAAGCCAACACGCACCGGATATACATTTAAAAACTGGAATACAAATTCATCAGGAAGCGGAACTTCTTATAGTTCCGGCGGCTCATATACAGCAAATTCGGCTGCAACATTATATGCTCAATGGACAGCTAATACATATAAAGTAACATTTAATGCAAATGGTGGAACAACCCCAACTGCAAGTAAAAATGTTACATATAATTCGACTTATGGCTCTTTGCCAACTCCAACAAGAAGTGGATATACATTTAAAGGTTGGTATACAGCCACAAGCGGAGGAACACAGATAACAAGTAGCACAAAAGTTTCAATCACTTCCGCTCAAACCTTATACGCACAGTGGACAGTTAATAAATATACCGTTACATTGAATAATCAAAGTGCAACTACAGCCGGAACAGCTTCTGTTAGTGCAACTTATGGTTCAGCTATGCCAAGTATAACAGTTCCTAAAAAGACAGGATATACATTTGGTGGTTATTATACTGGAACAAATGGTAGCGGAACACAATATTATACAGCAAGCGGCGCAAGTGCGAGAAGTTGGGATAAACCGTCTGCAACAACATTGTACGCTAAATGGACAGCAAATACTTATAAAGTAACATTTAATGCAAATGGAGGCACAACACCAACTGCAAGCAAAAATGTTACCTATGATTCAACATACGGAACATTGCCAACACCAACAAAAGACGGACATACATTTAAAGGTTGGTACACTTCTGCAAGTGGCGTGACACAGATAACAAGCAGCACAAAAGTTTCAATTACATCTGCTCAAACGCTTTATGCACAATGGACAATAAATACATATACAGTAACTTTCAAAAATTATGACGGAACTACACTTGAAACAAAATCCGTAAATTATGGTAGTTCTGTAGCATACAGTGGAGTAACACCTACAAAACAAGCTGATGCACAGTACACATATACATTTGCAGGATGGGATAAAGAACTTACCAATATAACAGGAAATACTATAATTACTGCAAAGTTCACATCAACTGTAAATCAGTATACTGTAACATTTGATTCAATGGGTGGAACAGCAGATATCGAACCAATCATCATCCCTTACGGTTCTGTTTGTGGAGAATTACCTAAACCCGAAAAAGATGGTTTTATCTTCAAAGGATGGTACACAAAAGAAGTGGAAGGCGAAGAAGTAACAAACGAAACCATTGTTACATCAAATTTGACCTTATATGCTCATTGGGAAACAGCAGTTTCATATACAGAATCAACCGTTACAAAATCAGGTGCAAAACTTATCATAGATACAAAGGTGCATAACATTACCGCACCTTATGATATCTTTATTGTGGGTTATAAAAACAATAAGTTTGTTACAATGAAAAGAATTCCTCACAATGAGCAAAACTCTCCATACACTCTTGAGGGAGATGTGAACGAAATCAAAGTAATGGTTTGGGATGGGTTATCAACTCTTAAACCATTGTGCGATGCAGAAGAAATCCCAAGCAGTAAATGGATAATTGAATGAAACTTGACATATGAAACAGCTTTGAACCACTGGGCAAATACACTAAAGAACAAGCTATCGCCACATTCGCGAGAATGTATGATAATTTGAAGTAAATAAATGCAACTTTGTTTAGCGGATTAGCATGAGATTAATCCGCTAAATGATTTTTTGAAATTCAAAAATTGTCAAAAATATTTTTTGTTGTTCGGGCAACACTACAATTATCACATCATAGTATAAAGTAGATAATATATTCACCTTTTTTCAACAATATGTTGAATTTTGTCGATTTGTATGTTATTATTATGGTGTTGAGGATAGTTATTACTGAATATTACTCACTGATTTTAGAATATTTTTAAAAACGGTTGACAAACCGCCAGATATATGGTAAAATATATTATCTGTAATTATATACACTTCTTTTGTATCATTTTAATTTTGGAAAGGAAAAAGATGTTTATGACTAAAAAAAATATTTTAGAACAAGCATATCCATCGCTAAATATTACTCAGAAAACTATTGACGGAATTTTGAAAAGACCTAGTTTTTATAGGGGGCATGTACGCACGTCAATTGGAAAAATATATACTACAGATGAGTTTAAGAAAAGAAGCGATGCTGTGCTTGGAAAGCGTATGCCCTAATTACTATGTTAAATAAATACGAGCAACAAATCGGATTACTGTTAGAATGGTACGGAAGATCGAAAGAAGTAACGATAAAAGCAGAATCATTAGATACGTTAAATAAGTCGTATATACAGCCTTTGCACGAGCAAAGATATTCATTTGATCATTTTCTGAGGGCCGTTAATTACGAAAAGAAGCCTCAAGAGAATGCTGATGACAATAACCCAAATGTAGTAAAAGCAATTGATTCAGCAATTGGTCATTTACAACGAGCTTATAGTGATGCCATAGAATGGATAATGGTTTCTGTAAAGGATGAATATGATAGAATTTTAGATCAATATACCAACGATCAAATAAAAGATGCTTTCCCTGAATACTATAGTGAAATCAGACCATCTATGGAAGATATTGCTGAAATTGTTAACGAATACAAAATTAACAAGAGTATAGAAGAAGTTGTTGATTCTGACCTTTTAACCCATGAAGAATTGGAAAAAATTAATAAGACAACAGACCAGTTTTTATCAATAGATGTTGTAAATAAACTGGAAAAATACCTGAAAATTTTACATAAGAAAGAATCTTCTCTCATCGAAACGAAGACACGTGATAAAAAAGAATCGTGGAAAGAAAAGATTCTTATACCAATATTTACAGCTGTTATTTCAGCCATTATTTCAGGTGTTGTTGTAGCACTAATTGTTGGATAAATTGTAAACTTAAAATACCTCCTACACTTTAAAGTAGGAGGTATTTTCAATTTTCGCTGTAAATTTAGTATTATTTATTGATGAGTTCATTTTTGTTCTGTTAGGAATGTGGTAGCGTCTTAACAGTAAACTGTTTTTAAGAAGTTTTATTCTTCAAAACCTCCGTACACATATTCACGCATTATGACTTCTTCTGCTCGGTTGCGAATATTATTCATTTTCTGCACCCAAGCCATTTGGTCTGTTGCTTTTAATTTCTCTGTAACGCCCTCTTGCTTTGCCATTTTTGTTATCATATCTTTTAAACATCTATGACAGATTTCGTCTATCTCCGCAAGGTGTTCAAACAGCTTGCCTTCCATAAAGAGAATTGTGTAATAGGATTTGTGATGTTCTTTCAAGAATGTTTTTCTCAAATTTCCGTATTTACCGATATTATACTTTCTTGTGTCGGGTACTGCGATATTAGGAATATAGTAATCTCCGACCTTTGTATAAGTTCCGCCATTTTGTTCAAATATTGATTTCATTGTAAAGTCCTCCAAAATTTAATTTTCTACAATATCATATCAATCCGGCTAAATAACACTACCTTTCTTCCTTATCGTCATTTAACATCGGTAGGCGCATTTTTTATTATGGAACTCTATGGGGCAAGATGGTCTAAAAATAAAAAATGCGAAAGAATAAAGAAAGGAGGAATAAGACTATGAGAAAACCGAACAAATTATTTTCGATGCTTTTTGCAGTAGTAATCATAATGTCTCCATTGTCAATTTTCACTTTTGCGAAAGATGTAAAAATTCCGGGCGGTAATATTCAAACATATGTAATGACAACAAAGAACAACACGCCTGTTTACAATTCTTCAAAAAGCAGTGATAAAAAGCAAATCGGAACAATTTATGCTTCTGATTTAATTAAAATCACTAAATATAGTGATACTACAGGACGTTGTTATGTTACATACCCAACTTCCAAAGGCAATAAATCGGGCTGGATAAAGACAGAGGCGATTACGGACGATAAAGGAATATTTAATAATTGGATGTATTTTTTTAACGACAGCATAACACTACGTATTGCTAATAAAAAGATTACAACATACAAGCGTCCTGGGAAATCTGGTAAATTAGGTTATATTTCAAAATATGATCTTGTACGTTGCTTTGATTATTTGTCCCCTGAAGCATATGGCGGTTATGTACAAGTTATATATCCTGTATCTGGAGGATATAAAATGGGATGGATAAAGTATTCAGATCTAACTAATAATTGTAAGCGGTTATGACAAACTAACTCCTTACTTATTTTGCCCTAAAAATCAAGACGTATAATTAATTTGTAAACAACCAAAGCAAACAAATTTAATTATACGTCTTTTTTAGATTTATAAAAGTGACGTTAGTTTTCATTTATCCAAACATAATTATAAGTATTTGTCAAATAATACTCATATTGCCGTCCCTAAGAGTACAACTCTTACCCCGCCACTTTTTGTAATCTTATTCAACTTCTTCGGCACTTTCCTCTGTGGGAAGATACTTTTCAAGCTCAGCCACCGACTCCTCAAGTGCATTCATTGAATCGCCAAATTCACTCCAGTTATTTTCGGCACTTGCGCCTTTCATACGTTTGAATTCCTCAACAACGATTTGAGCAGCCTCTTCAAAAGTCACCGGCTTCTCCTTGTCGGGCTTTTCACTTGTTGAGGGCTTTTGCAGAGCCGCATCGTTTTGAACATTTTCCGAATTTCCGTCCGGATTGAACAATGCCATCAACGCCTCATCAAGGCTGTTTGCCATAACAATCCTTTCATCATAGGCAACAACAACCTGCTTCAGCTCCGGCAAAGCCGACTGGTTGCTTGAAGCAATATAAATGGGTTCAACATACAAAATGGAATTTTCAATGGGAACGACAATCATATTTCCCCTGATAACCTGCGAATCACCCTGACTCCACAAATTCAGTTCCTTTGAAATATCCTTGTCAGAATTGATTCTGTTTTCAATCTGCATGGGTCCCGAAACGCTGATACCCTTGGGGAACTTATAAACCTGCAGCTTGCCGTAGTTCTTCCACTCATTGCGAACAGCAAACCAGGCAACCATATTATCCTTGTTTGCAAGGGTAAAAGGAACCGTCAAAAGCAATTCTTCTTCGTCCTCGCCTTCCAGCTTCATCATATTGTAATATGCCGCAAGCTCCTTTGCCTCGGTTGTGCTTCCGTAACGTTCCTGAGCAATAACCCACATATCATTTTTGTTATAGAAGGTGGAAGGATTTGAAATATGATATTGTCCATACATATCCGACTGAATCTTGAACATATATTCAGGATACTTGATATGCCGTTTTATGTCATCAGGAATATCATCCTCCGAGAAGAGCTTAGGATAAATTGATGCATAAGTTCTCACAATAGGGTCATCCGAATCCGAGATGTAAAATGTCACGCTTCCGTCATAAGCATCAACCACAGCCTTTACGGAATTTCGGATATAATTGAAATTCCTCTCGCCGTAACGTTGGGAGTAAGGATAGCGGTTTGTTGTTGTGTATGCATCAACAACCCACTTTAGCCTGCCCGTATCATCAATAATCATATACGGGTCACCGTCATAGGCAAAAAACGGTGCAACGGTTTCAAGTCTTGAAACAACATCACGGTTAATCAGAATCCGGCTATCGGACGAAACAAGGTCCGAAACAAGAAGTCTGACGTCGCCATACTTAGCCGCAAAAACAAGTCTGTTCCACAATCCAAGCTCAACACCGCCCGAACCGTCGTAGGAAAATTCAACATCCTCCTGACCTTCCGAGTAGTCCAGCTCCTTATACTTATCACTACCCACCACAACATAATCGTCCGTCAGCTCGCCGTAATAAATTCTGGGCTGCTTAATTTCAGGGATTCCTTCTTCCGACTTGGGCGGAATGTCCTTGATAAGAAACTCCGGCTGTCCCTGAGACGTAACCTTGTTAATCACATTCATCGTAACACCAAAACCGTGGGTATATCTCAGGGTCTTGTTTATATATGTGTCGGTATTATCCTGAAGATTTGCTTTTGTCATTTCACGGGGAGTTATGGCAACAGCAGTCTTTTTGCCGTCAATTTCATAGGGAACAATATCCGTTTCATTAAATCTGTAATAATTTCTGATTCCCTGAATCTGATTCAGAACTGTCAGATTTGCCGACAAATCCAGAATACGGATGTTGTCGGTTATTTCCTCATGGTTCTTCAGATTTTCAGCGGTAAGGTCGTTTTTAACATCGAAAACAACCTCAGAAATATCGTCAAGTCCGTAAGCCGCCTGAGTTGCCCGGATATTTGAAACAATATTATCCTGCTCACGTATTACCTCGTTGGGCGCAACAATAAAGCTCTGAACAACAACTGCCACCAAAAGCACCGCAACCCATAGGGCAGGGAAAACAAGAATTGTTTTCAGTGCCGCAACGTTCCTGTCCTTTGCAACAAATCTTGCCGCTACAGCAACAAGAATAATCATCAAAAACGGTGCAACCCGATAATAATTCAGCCATATTGTTTTGTCGGTAAAGCCCGCTCCGTTCAAATCGCTGAACGACTTATACAAAATATCCTCCGCCTTGAAAATATATGACAACCCAAACAACAGCAAAAGCACCGAAAGATTCACACAGTTGTGAACCATAATTCGCTTGATGCCAATCAGCCCTTTGATACTGCGCTCGTTGTAAACAACACCAAGAAACCAGTAAACAAAGAAAATCAGCACCGAAAGCACAAGCCATATGCTGAGAAGCGACGACACAACCGATTCAAGAAGCGGTCTTTGGAACACATAATATCCCACATCTTTTCCAAAAATCGGGTCAAACTCTCCAAATTGCTGACTGTTTGTGAACATAAGATATTTTTCACAAAGCTCCTCGCTGACAACCGAACTTGCAACAAAGGCAAAAATCACACTAATCAAAAAAGAAAGCTTTTTTGATGATAATGCCCCTCTGTCCAGATTCTGAACAGCAAAATTCCTCCGCACAAACAAAATGCTGAGCAACGCAATAACAAAAAGCGCATAAAAGCTTATCACCTGAATAACCGCCTCAGTAACAAGATTTTTCAAAAAGACCTCTGTATACTGCGCCCCAACTTCCTTCACCTGAACATAATCCAGATACAAGTTGCCTGCATAATACAGCACAAGCAGAACAACAAAAATCAAAGCAAAAACAAAAAGTTTCCTGCCCCATTTATCAGGTCTTCCCTGCCCGTCCCTTTTAAAATCTTTAATGTCAACCATTGTCAATCTCCTCGTCGGGTTCAATTATGGCATTAACAAAATCAATGGGTGAAAATTCGTCCATATCATCAATCTTCTCGCCCAGACCAATGAGCTTCACGGGGATTCCGTATTCATTCTTGATGGCAAAAACAATTCCGCCCTTTGCCGTTCCGTCCAGTTTTGTGAGAACAATACCAGTAATATCGGCAGCCTCCTTGAACTGTTTTGCCTGCTCAACTGCATTCTGTCCGGTTGTTGCATCAAGAACAAGCAACACTTCCTTTGAAGAATCCGGAAGCTCCTTGTTGAGAATTCTGTATATCTTTTTCAGCTCATCCATAAGATTCTTCTTGTTGTGCAATCTTCCTGCTGTGTCGCACAAAAGCACATCAGCGCCTCTGTTTTTGGCAGCTCCGATTGCATCATAAATAACCGCCGCAGGGTCAGAACCCTCCTGCTGTTTGATAATTTCTGCCTCGGCACGTTCAGCCCAGACTTCAAGCTGTTCAATGGCTGCCGCTCTGAAGGTATCGGCAGCGGCAATAACAACCTTTTTGCCCATATTCTTATACATATTAGCCATCTTGCCGATTGATGTGGTTTTTCCCACACCGTTAACGCCTATAACCATAATAACAGCAGGCTTGCCCTGAAGCTGAACCGAATTGTCACCCTCAGTAAGAATATCAGCCAGAATGGTTCTCAGCTCTGCCTTCAATTCAATGCTTTCGGTTATCTTCTTCTCTTTTGCGGCATCACGGAGCCGGTCAATAATCTCAACCGATGTCTCAACCCCAATATCCGCCATAATCAAAATCTCTTCAAGCTCCTCAAAAAGCTCTTCATCAACCTTTCTGAAGGACTTCAACGCAGTTTCAATTCTTGAGCTGAGCACCTCTTTTGTTTTGCTCAGGCTCTCTTTAAGTTTCCCAAAAATTCCCATTATTCAGCCACCTCGTCTATATTTAATGATAATAATTTTGATATACCCTTTTCCTGCATGGTAACACCGTAAAGAATGTTTGCGGCTTCCATCGTACCACGTCTGTGCGTAACAACAATGAACTGTGATTTTTTGCTGTATTTTTTCAGATAGTCGGCATAGCGGTAAACGTTTATGTCATCAAGTGCCGCTTCAATTTCGTCAAGAATACAGAAGGGCGTGGGTCTTACCTTGAGGATTGCAAACAAAAGTGCAATTGCAGTAAATGCACGCTCACCACCCGACAAAAGTGTAAGGCTCTGAAGCTTTTTGCCCGGAGGTTGTGCAACAATCTCAACCCCCGTCTCCATAATATCATCAGGGTCGGCAAGCTCAAGCTGTGCCTGTCCGCCGCCGAACAGCTCACGGAACACATTATTGAAGTTTTTGCTGATAACCGCAAACTGCTCCGAAAACTGTTTTTTCATTATTGTCATCATTTCGTCAATAATCTTTTCAAGGTCACCCTTTGCCTTTTCAAGGTCAACTGTCTGTTCCGTAAGGAAGTCAAAACGTTCCTTTATGGTCTTATATTCTTCAATTGCATCAATATTTATGTTACCCAAGGATTTAATTTTGCTTTTCAGCTCCGAAATTCTGACAGTTGCCGCCTTGAAATCAAACTCATCCTCTGTTTTCAGCTTCACCGCATCGCTGTATGTCAATTCATACTCGTTCCACAAATATTCAAACAGTCCGTCAAGGTCGCCTTCGCATTTTGCCTTTGCTCCCTCAACCTTTGCCTTTTGCTGACCAAGTGCAAACAACTGCTCGCGAACCTCCTTGACCTGTTCCTGCAGCTCTCTTGACTTGGCATCTGTATTTTTTCGGTTATCACTCAACTCAGCAAGCTGCTTTTCAAGCTCCTGAGCCTTGTTGCCGATTTCCGAAAGTTTTTTGTTATCTGTTTCAATTTCATTGGTTATTGCCGCAATTTTTCCATTAAGCAAATCAACCTCAAGCTGTTTTGCCTTATTTTCGTCCAAAATTGCCGTCTTTTCATTTTTAACATTTTCAAGACGCTCATTCTGAACCTCAATATCCTTTTGGTTGGAGCTTTCTTCAATCTGCAACGCAACCAACAGGTCCTGAATCTCCTTAACCTTTTGGTAAATCCCCTCCGACTCAGATTGCTTGCTGTCAGTTTCAAGTCTCAGGCTCGATACCTCCGCTTCCAGCTCATCGGCGTTCTTGTTGCAAAGAACAATGTCATCGGCAATCTCACGGGTTCTTTCTTCAATTGTTTCACGTTCCCGATTAAGCTGTGCTGTTCTTGCCTCAGCCGCTTCAAGGAACAGACGGCTATGCTCGGAGTTTGATTTTGCTCTTATGTATTCTTCATTCTTTTCCGAAAGAACATTTCTGCTCTCGGCAAGTTCAATTGAAATCTTTTGAAGCTCGTCATTTGTTTCAATCTTTTTGTCCTCAATTTTCTGAAGCTCTGCCTGAAGCAATTCAATTTCGGATTTCAGTTTTTCAATTTCTGCCGCCCGCGACAAAAAGCCTGCATTTTTACCGCCCATGCTTCCGCCACTCATGGCACCGCCGGGCTGCATAACTTCGCCTTCAACGGTAACAATCTTGAACTTGTGACCGCACTTTGCCGCCATGGCAATGGCATTGTCAATATTATCAACAACCACCGTGCCCCCTAGAACGCTTCCAACAACTCCATCGTACTTTTTGTCGTATTCAACAATTTCCTGCGCAAGAGCAATATAGCCTTTCATCTTTTCGGCACCCTGAAGGTCGGTATTTCGTGTTCTGACCGTTGATATGGGCATAAATGTTGCTCTGCCCAGCTTGTTTGCCTTCAGGTAATTAATTGCAGCCTTTGCATCCTGCTCGTCCTCTGTTACGATATTCTGATTAACCGACGTCAACGCCACTTCAATTGCCGTCACATACTTTTTGTCTGTGCTGATTAATTTTGTAATGGGTCCGTAAATCCTTGCGTTTTTGAGCACACCCTCAGAATGTGCCGTCATAACAGCCTTTACGCTTCGGTTATAGCCTTCAAAATCGTTCTCCATATCTTCAAGAACGCTTTTGTGAGAATTCTTTTTGTTCAGCTCTGCAAGAACCTCATTTTTCTTTTCTGCAAGTTCTTCCGTTTTTCCGTTAAGGATTTCAAACTTTTCTTCCGCCACAGCAAGAGAATTCTTCAGCTCCTCAAATTCTTCTGTAAGTTTTGAAAGATTATCTTCAATTTTCTTATTTTCTTCTGCAATACGGTTGTGCTCAGAACTATGAGTTTCAAGCTCTGATTCAATATTTTTGCTTTCTCTTGAAAAATTTTCAATAAGGATGTTATAGTTTGCAACCTTGCTCCGTAACGAACCGATTTCAGCGGTTTTATCAATTATGGCAGTTTTCAGGCTCTCAATACTTTCATTGTTCCCCTGAAAAGTCAGATTTATCTTTTCAAATTCAGCCTGAGCCTCAGAAATTTTCCCAAGCAAGCCCTGACGTGTTTCGCTGAGCTGTGCATAAACCTTGGTATAGTCTTCAATCAACTTGTCCAGCTGTTCAACGCCACGCTGGCTCTTGCCGATTTCATCATTTATACGCTGAATATTTTCTTTACAATGTTCAATATTGGCATAAGCAAGATTAATTCTGTTCTGTTCCTCAGCCGATTCCTCCGATGCCGCCTTTTGAGCTACACGGCATTGCTCCATCTGAGCTTCATATGACTCAATAAGCTCATACATCTCTTTTGTGAGATTTTCCTTTTCGTCAACAGCCTTTTGGAGGGTTTCGATGCTGTTTGAAACCGCCTCAAGATTATTATCAATTTTCACAAGCTCCTCACGGTGCTTACCAATTGATGCAACCGAAACATTCACATCAATAACTCGCAGTTCATCACGAAGGTTCAGATATTTTCTCGCCTTTTCCGACTGAATTCTGAGAGGTTCAAGCTGACCCGAAAGCTCCGACATAATATCGTTGACACGGGTGAGATTTTCATTGGTCTTTTCAAGCTTCTTTTCGGCTTCATTCTTTCTGTATTTATATTTTGTTATCCCGGCAGCTTCTTCAAAGATTCGTCTTCTGTCCTCAGATTTGTTACTGAGAATCTCGTCAATTTTGCCCTGTCCGATAATGGAATAACCTTCACGGCCAATACCCGTATCCATAAACAATTCATGGATGTCCTTCAGACGGCAGGCATTTCGGTTTATGAAATATTCGCCCTCGCCGCTGCGGTAAACCCGTCGGGTAACAACCACCTCTTCATAATCTATATTCAATTCTTTTTCCGAATTATCCAGAGTCAGGGAAACCTCTGCAAAGCCCTGAGGCTTACGCACCTCTGTTCCTGCAAAAATAACATCCTCCATTCGGCTGCCTCGGAGCGAACGTGCACTCTGTTCACCCAAAACCCAACGGATTGCATCCGAGATATTACTTTTACCCGAACCGTTTGGGCCGACAATTGCAGTTATACCGGGATTAAAGTCCAGATATATTTTGTCGGCAAAGGACTTGAAGCCCTGCAATTCAACACTTTTAAGACGCAAAAAAACTACCTCCTTCACAAAAAGCCCATCTTTCAACCATGGACTTTTCGGGAACATCATCAAAATACCGATACTCCACCAGAATAAATCCTGAATTATTATTTTATCATATTTCTTTCTTTTTGTCTATACCTGAATATTAAAGCTATAACCTTATTTGTTTTTAAAAACAGTTGACAAATCATATTTTATTGTATATAATGATTATAGAAAAGGCAAGACCTCAAACGGTTATGCCAAAACAATGAATTACTTAAAAAATAACGTCATGGCTTTGGACGGCTGGCGTTATTTTTTTATGGAAATTACTAAAAGCAACAAAATAATCATAAAAGATATTATGTATTCAGTATCCATAGCAATCACCCCCTTTTCAAGAGATGATAGCATAACCGCCCAGCTTTTACACTGTTTTCAGTCTCACCTTTGGGTCGGATTTTCCCGACACTTATATTATACCATATTTTCAAATTATTTCAACATTTTTATTAAAATGCAAAGCCATCAAATAAGAATTTCCCAAACACATTCTATTGGTTCGCCAAGCAGTTTTAAATCAAACCACCGTCAACAGTCAAAACCTGCCCCGTTATGTAAGATGCCGAATCTGATGCCAGAAACAGCAGGGTTTCCGCAACCTCCTCCGCAGTGCCGATTCTTTGAAGGGGAATATCCTCACAAAAAAGTTTTTTGTCCTCCTCAGACAAATGCGAATTCATATCCGTATCAATAAACCCCGGTGCAACGGCATTCACAGTTATCCCCGAGGGCGCCAGCTCCTTTGCCAAAGATTTTGTAAACCCAATTACTGCCGCCTTTGCCGATGAATACAGTACCTCGCATGAACCGCCGCATATACCCCAGATTGACGATACATTTATTATCTTTCCGCTCTTTTTGCTGACCATTTTGGGAATAACTGCCCTTGCACAATTCATCATCCCAAAAATATTTGTTGCAAAAACAGATTCCACATCATTCTCCGAAAAATCAGTGAAAAGTCCCTGTTTGGGTGCAATGCCTGCATTGTTAATCAAAACATCAATTGTTCCCATTTCACATTCAACCGCCTCAATCATTTCCTGAACACGACTATTGTCCGCCACATCGGCACAAAAAATACTTGCACGACCTCCGTTCTGTCTTATTTCATCACAGATACTTTCTGCCGCACCTTTACTCTTACAATAGTTAATGGCAACATTATATCCCTGTTTTGCAAATCTTTTTGCCGCAGCCCTGCCTATTCCACGAGATGCGCCTGTTATCAATACTGTTTTCACTATACCTTCACCTTTTTTCTTTCGGATTTTTTTGCAATTGCATCATACTCATTTTCACGTTTTGAATAATTGAAATTGTCAAACTTCATGCAGGCATCAAGATGTCGAAGTGCTGCGCAAACAAATTCCGATGCCTGCTTTTCCAAAGCCAAATCCACCTCAAACCCAAAACTGTCACCAATAATTCTGACCGTATTCTTTGCATTTGCCGAAGCCGAAATCAATATGCTTTTTATATTAAAATCCGAATTTTCGCTGATTGCCGCTTTATATACGGGCTGTGCCGTCATTGCCGCAAAATCCTGAAGAGTCACACCAACAAAACCTTTTTCCGCCCTGTTGAATTTGTGTCTTTGTGAAATAAGCTCAAACAATGTGGCAATCACAGCATTTTCATACACCGTCTTTTCGGAATCGGCTTTTTTTCTGAGTTCAAGCCGTTCGTTTTTTTCCTCTTTCTGAATATAGGTAATTTCACGCAAAATCTTTTTACTCTTTTTATCCATGGCAGATTTTTCGCCGGTTTTTCTGTTTGATTTTCTGCGCATTGGCAAGAGCTTTGTCAAGCCTTCAACCTCAAAATCCACAAAACATCGTTCAACATCCACCGCCGCAACCTTGATTTTCACCCTGTCGCCCACCGTGAATGTACGTTTTTTGTTCAATCCAACCATTGAAACACCGTTGTCCTCAAGAATATAAACATCATCCTCCAAAGTTCTTGCGGCAACAAAGCCCTCAACCGTATCAGAAAGCTCAACAAAAAAGCCCGACGAAAGCATATGAGTGATAACCCCTTCAAACCTCTCGCCAATCCGCTCGGACATATATTCAGCTTTTTTCACAGACTTCCATTGAAGCTCCGCATCTGCCGCATTAATTTCGGTCACTGACGCTGTCACCGATGCCCCAACCGCAACTTCCTTGAAATGCTTAATCCTTTTTTCAGACAATTGCCCACGCAGACTCTCTTTGAGAATTCTGTGAACAACAACATCGGAATAGCGGCGTATTGGTGAGGTAAAATGACAGTATGTGTCAAAGCCCAATCCAAAATGTCCATGGTTCACCTCGCTGTACTTTGCCTTTGCCATTGTTCTGAGCAAAAGATAGCTCACCACCTCAGAAAGTTCCGAGCCTTCAACTATTTTCAGAATTTTCTGAAAATCCATGGAACTCATTCCAACACTAAACGGATAATCAACACCAAGAACAGGCAGAATCTCGCCCAATCGTTCAAGGCGCATCAAATCGGGTCTTTCGTGAACCCGAAAAACACAGGGCAAGCCCTTTGCAACAAGATGTCTTGCAACAGTCACATTGCAGACAAGCATAAATTCTTCAATAATACCATTTGAAATTGTAATAGGATATTTTTCAACACTTATGGGTTTTCCGCTTTTGTCCAGCACGATTTTTGACTCATGGGTTTCAAATTCAACCGAGCCATCCGAAATTCGCTTTTTCTTTAATATTCCGGCAAGGCGTTTCATTTTGTGGAGCATGGACACAAGATGGGAATATCTGACCGAGAGCTTTTCATCACCTTCAAGTATTTTTGTCACATCAGAATACGTCATTCGATTTACCGACTTAATAACACTTTCACAAATTTCATAATTATTCACTTTTCCGCGTGGAGTAATCTCCATAAACACCGACACAGCAAGCCTGAGTTCATTGGCTTTCAGGCTACACAGCTCATTTGACAGTTCAAAAGGCAGCATCGGCACAACAGTATCAATCAAATAAACGCTTGTACCCCTTGAAAAAGCGGAACGGTCAATTGGCGACCCCTCTTTCACATAATGGGTCACATCTGCAATATGCACACCAAGGCAATAATTTCCGTTTTCAAGAAGCTCAATTGAAACCGCATCATCAAAATCCTTTGCGTCATCACCGTCAATTGTAATTATTAGCTTATCGGTCAAATCTTTTCGGCCAACCGTATCGGCAACAGAAACAGAAGTTGAAAAACCTTCGGTCTGGCGCATGACAGCAGGCGGAAACTGCGGCATAATATGATAAGTGCTGAGCAAATCAATAAACGTCATAAAACTTTGCCTCCCAAGAATTAAAGTATCTGTATTTTTTCCAAAGATTTCAAAAAATATTCCCGCCACAAGTTTTTGTTGGTTCTGTAACAAATGTTGGGGGTTAGTACAAAAAAGATGTTTCGACTTCGCTCAACATGACCTTGTACCGACAAGCTTTAGTCATTCTGAGCGCAGCGAAGAATCTTTTCAAAGCATTTACCCCAACATTTGTTATAGAACCTTTTTGTTTTTAGCAAAAACCGCTCCAAGAACTTGGAGCGGTTTTGTGAATTTAATTAACTGAATAATTACTCTGCATCTGCAGGAGCTTCTTCTGTTTCATCGGGAGCTTCTTCGGCTTCAGCAGGAGCAGCTTCAGCATCAACAGGAACAGCCTCAGGCTCAACCTGAACAGTTTCAGTAGCCTCAGTGGGAACAGCTTCAACATCAGCAGCTTTGTCCTTAACTGAAACAACGGTCAGCACAATTGCCGAAACAACAAACAAACAAGCGATAACGGTTGTAGCTTTGTTGAGAACAGCATCAATTGTTCTGCCTTTGTTCTTACCAAAAAATGTTTCAGCGCCTCCGGCAATTGCACCTGAAAGCCCCTGCTGGTTTCCATGCTGCATCAAAACAACCGCAATAAGAACGACTGATATAATAACATGGATGATTATCAATGTGTTTTGCATTTTTATTTCCTCCTAAACTTAACACATAATTTAAACTATATCTATTTTAGTCCTGATTTTTGCGCAGGAAAACCGGAACATCAATTCCGTCATCCTCGCTCACCTTAAAAAAAGGGTTGCTTTTTTCAACAGGTTTTTCATTTGCCGCAGATGCAAATTCACTTGCAGGAGAAGTCTCTGCTTTGTTTTCAAGCATTTCTTCTCTCATTGCGGTAAAAATTCCTTTGCCTTCATCCTTTGAAAAAGGGGAGGTCTGAGTCTTTTGAGCCGAAGACGGAGTTCTTCCTTCAAAACCTGTTGCAATAACAGTAACCTGAACCTCATCGCCAAGTGACTCATCAATAATTGCACCAATGATGATGTTTGCATCATTGTCAGCAGCTTCTGTAATAAGCTCCGAAGCCGTCTGGATTTCAAGAATACCCAAATCGCTGCCACCGGTAACATTAAGAATAACACCCTTTGCGCCGGTAATTGTTGTTTCAATCAGCGGGCTGTTGATTGCCTTGAGTGCAGCATCATGAGCACGGTTTTCACCCGTTGCCTTACCAATACCCATATGAGCATATCCGGTATTTTTCATAATTGTTTTAACGTCCGCAAAGTCAAGACTGATAAGACCCGGTCTTGAAATAAGGTCTGAAATTCCCTGAACACCCTGTCTGAGAATATCGTCAGCCATCTTGAAAGACTCTGTGAGAGGAGTCTTGTTTTCAGCAATTTCCAAAAGCTTGTCGTTTGGAATAACAACCAGCGTATCAACACAGTTCTTGAGATTTTCAATTCCTGCCGCAGCATTCTTTGCACGGGTTGCACCCTCAAACCAGAAGGGCTTTGTAACAATACCAATGGTGAGTATTCCAAGCTCTTTTGCTATCTCAGCAACAACAGGTGCAGCGCCCGTACCTGTTCCGCCGCCCATACCTGCCGTAACAAACACCATATCGGCATCCTGAATTGCAAGGGCAATCTCATCACGGCTTTCTTCTGCCGCTCTTGCACCAATTTCGGGTACAGCACCGGCACCCAGGCCTTTTGTGAGCTTTGCTCCTATCTGTATTTTCTGGGGAGCTTTTGAAAGAGACAAGTCCTGCATATCAGTGTTAACCGAAATAAATTCAACACACTTGACTTCCGCCTCAATCATTCTGTTTACTGCATTATTACCGGCACCGCCAACACCAATGACTCTTATCTTAGCAGGGCCCGTTGTTTCAGTATCAAACTCGAACAAAATAATTCCTCCTATCTTTTTTGAGCTTGTCCGCAAATTGCATGAAGCGCAATATCGCCTCAAACAACCGTTTTATGCTCGAACAAATTTATCATCAATATGTAAAAGCCATAATGACTCATTACAAATAGTCACTTTTCCACATTTACATTTCATTTTAGCATTTTATTTTGATTCTGTCAAGAGAAAGATTCTATTTTAATGGAATTCTTTGCACTTTTTTTCAAAAATTCCGGTAACAGCAAAATGATACCGACAAAATCCGACGGTATCATCCATATCATCTGCCATTATTCGTTCCCGGCTTGCGTTTTCACGCCTTCGCCCGCATCGGATGAATCCGTTTTTTTGTCACATTCGGCATCTTCCGTTTGCTTTTCATCATCACTTGCCTCAACCAAGGCAAGTCTTTCAATCCGTTCCTTTTCCTTTGCCTTTTTCTCAAAATACTTATCAAGAGTCAGTCTGCGTATTGCCGCCATGTTGTTAAAAATCCGCACGCCAAAAACAATGATAACCGCAAAGTATAACGAAAGTCCCAAAAGGTTTCCGATATATGCAAGGACAACAGCCAAAATCGCATTGGAAAAAAGTCCTATCATAAATGTGCTCATATTAAACCGTTTGTTGAAATAAGCAAGCAAAGCCCCAAAAATCGAATCCATTGCCGCAAGAATTGCAATTGCAACATATGGAAGACTTCCGTTGCCCAAATTATACGGAATATAAAGTCCGCAAATCACACCGAGTATACCGGCAATAACAAACAACATTATTCTTCCACCTCCGATTCAACGCTTTGTGCATATTTAAACGAAACCATACCCACGTGTTTTCCAATGAGCACAGCGGTGCTTTTCTTTATGGACATATCAATTCCGTAGTAAATCGCCTGTTCTGTGACACCACCCGGCATTTTTAACGCATTTTCAAGAGTTTCAGGGTCGCCAATGATTTTTATTTCAAAGGGTGCCGCCTTTTTGACATTGTTTATGCTGATTGTTGGGCCGGCACAGCGAATCTCTGTTGTTGCAAGAATACGCTCGCCATTGACCGAAATTGCCTCCGCTCCTGCCGCGCGCACTTCATTGAGCAATGATAGAATAACCGTATCGTGAACAATTCCGTAGCCGTCGTCAACAATACCTTCGGGGAGCTGAGCGTTTTGTCCATCGCTGAGGGTAACAACAATACCGTTGCCCACAACATCTGATAGCCCCGCCATTGTTTCGGCACGCTTCAAATCCTCCTGCAACAGCTTTGTTGCACCGCCCTCTTCACTTATCTGATTTCTGTATCTTGCAATATCATTCTGCAAAACCGAAATCTGATCAAGCAAATCCTCATTCTTTTCAAGTTCTGTTTTGTATTCCTGTTGCAAAACATCAACACGTTTTGACAATTGAGTTTCAACCTCGTTGGTCATTTTAACACCCTTAATCTGCCATGTCACCAATGTAACGAGTGTGAAAATCATTATGGACACCGTGATTTTGATTTGCATTTTTTGCTTTTTATTCATTTCCGTTTTCCTCATTTCCCTCATCCTCTTTCTGAGGATTTTCCTTTTGCTCATCATTCTCAGCCGTTTCTTCGTCTTCTGCAGCTTCCAATACCTCCCGGGGGCCAACGTGCAATTTTTCGCTTCTGAAATCAAACTTGGCTTTTTCCTGTTCCGAAAGCTTTTCGTCAATTACCTTCTTCACAAACTTGAGCTTATATTCCAGTTTGTCATAGCTCCCCAGAAGCATATAAATTCTGTTTTCATAATCAATTTTTATATCTGACAAATCCGCAATGTCAATATAATTCACCTTTTCACGCATACCAAGGTTCTGCATTATATCAAGACATTTGTAAAGCTCCTTTGCTCTGATGTCTTCACCTGAAGCAATGCCTTTCCCGGCAGTAGCAGAAACAACCTCAATTCCCTCAACATGAATCAGATTCTTTAGTCGCTCATCCTCGGCAGACTCCGCAAGCTTTATTATTTTTCCGCCGCCGTCAATCATCAGATATTCCGAATCAAAAACCACGTATGCAACAGGAACAGCTTCTTTGATTTCAATCTTGATTTTATTTGGAAAAACTCTCCGCACCGCAGCTTCGGCAATTTCGGGATTTTCCGTCAGCTTTTCTTCCGCCTTGCGCACGCCGGTGCTGAAAATATTCTGCCCCGTATTGATTCCCGCAGTTTTCAAAATCTGCTCTTCCGTAAGGTTTGTTTCACTACTGCAAACAATCTGACTTATGTTAAAAAAAGGAGCTTTAAGTGCCGTAATAATTATTCCTGCACAGATAAGTAAAAACATAAAAACTATAAATCTGCGTTTTGCACGCATTTTTTTTCGCTTTTTCATCATAATCCGCTTATTCCGCTCAAGTTGTTCGGAATATTCATCATTTGTACGTTTTTCCATATGCTCCTCCCTTTCATTTTCTTTTAATCATTGCACCCAGCGCCGAAAAAACATTTTCAACAGATTCATAACCTCTGTCAATATGCTCAACGCCGCTTATTTCGGTATCTCCGATAGCAGACAGACCTGCAATCACCAAAGCCGCTCCTCCGCGCAAATCGCCTGCGGTTATTTTTGCCCCTTGAATATAATTACAGCCTGTTACCGCAGCCAGTCGTCCGTCAACAATTATATCCGCACCCATCTTCATAAGCTCCGACACGTGCTTATATCTGCTCTCAAATATATTCTCCACAAAAACGGTTGTTCCTTCTGCCGTTGCAAAAGAAGCCATAAAAAGCGCCTGAGCGTCAGTGGGAAATCCCGGATAGGGTGATGTTATAATCTTGCCAAGGCCCTTGAGCCTCTCAGAACATTGAATCCGCACCCGTCCTTTGCCCGTACTTATTTTGCAACCCGAATCCTTCAGCATGGACAAAACAAGCCGCAAATGCTCAGCATTGGCATTTTTCAGGACAACGTCCCCGCCACAGCAAGCAACCGCACAAGCGCAGGTTGTTGCAAAAATTCTGTCTGAGATTATATTATACTCCACTTTTTGCAATTTTTCAACACCTATTATGCGAATTATTTCACTTCCTGCACCGGAAATTTTTGCCCCCATGGCATTCAAGAAATTTTGAAGGTCAACAATTTCAGGTTCACGAGCCGCATTAGTAATAACCGTTTCACCTTCCGACACTGCAGAAAGCAACATAATATTTTCTGTTGCTCCCACGCTTGGAAACAAAAGATTAACCGTTCCCGACACAAATTTGTCGCACTTGCAATAAATACAGCCACCCGTTTCTTCAATCTCAACTCCAAGCTCCCGAAAAGCCTTCAGATGCAAATCAATGGGTCTGAGCCCGATTGCACATCCTCCGGGATAGGAAATTGTTGCCCTACCCATCCGCGAAACCAATGGCCCCAAAAACAGTACCGAAGACCTCATACTTGACATCAGTTCATTTGAAATTTCATGCTTATGTATATTCCCTGCATCAATCACAGCCGTATGCTCCGCAAATTCTGTTTTTCCACCAAGCTGGCCGATTATTTCAAGTGCCGCCCTTGTGTCCGCAAGGTCAGGACAGTTGCCGATAACACATTCTTCCGAACATAAAACACTTGCGGCAAGGATGGGCAGAGCCGCATTTTTTGAACCCTGAACATCAACCTCGCCGCACAACTTTCGTCCTCCGCAAATTGAAATTTTACCCACCGTAACACCCCCGACAATTAATCTTTCATTCATACAACATACTATGATGTTTTCCAAAAAGGTGTTACGTCAATTTGCAAATTTATTTTTTAACAAGCTCTTTCAGTATTCTGTAAATCCTGTCTGCCGCATCAGGAATACCTATGCTTTTTGAGCCTTTTTGCATCTTCGCAAGAACATCTTCATTGCTCAGAATATGCTCAACCGAATCTGCAATTTTATCCTTTGAAAGCTCCTTTTCGCTGACAACGACAGCTCCTCCCGATTTTTCAACCGCCCTTGCAATATGCTCCTGATGATTTCCCGCAACATAAGGGGACGGAATCAGAATTGCAGCCTTGCCCAAAGCCGTCATTTCGCTTACAGACCCGCCCGAGCGTGCAATGATTAAATCAGCCGCATTCAAGGCAAGATCCATATCATATATATATTCCGAAACCGAAATTTCGGGGTAATTCTTCAAATCAACGCCATTTTTTTCAAATAACTCCATAACGGTTTTATATTGATTATTTTTTCCCGTGGACATGATAATCTGATATTTTTTGTCCTTTGCAATTTCCGAAATCCACTCCACAGCCGTTGCATTTATTTTTTCAGCACCAAGACTTCCGCCAAAAATAAGAATAACCTTTCTGTGGTCCAAGCCCAGCTTTTTTTTGGCTATGCTCTGATTACTTGCAAGAATTGACGGTCTCACAGGATTCCCCGTCACTTCAATCCTTTTTGACTTTGGAATAAACCTTCCGGCTTCTGCCATACTCAGTGCAACAACATCAACATATTTTGAAAGAATTCTGATTGTCACACCCGGAAAAGCGTTTGCCTCGTGAACAAGAGTGGGCAGCTTCATTTTTGTTGCAGCATAAAGCACCGGTCCTGTGACATATCCGCCCGTTCCAACCACCACATCGGGTCTGAACGCCTTGATAATCCTCTTTGTCTTTCGTATACCGTCAAAAATCTCCAGTACGGTTTTAACATTCTGCAAGCTGAGCTTGCGTCTGAATCCATGAATCTTTATAAATTTTATATCATAGCCCTGCTTTGGAATCAACGTACTTTCCATTCCGCTTTCTGTGCCAACAAACAAGAATTGGCTGTCGGGCTCTTTTTCCTTTATGTGATTGGCAACCGCAACAGCAGGATTAATATGCCCTGCCGTACCGCCACCGGCAAACAATATTCTCACAGAGAACACCTTCCCTCATTTCACATCATTTTTATGGCTTGCTGTGTCTTGAAACATTCAGAACAATTCCCATTTCCGCCATGGTAATGGCAAGCGCCGTTCCGCCATAACTGAAAAACGGCAACGGCATACCCGTAACGGGAATTGACGATGTTACAACCGCAATATTAACAAGTGCCTGAATGGCAATCATGGTGATTATACCCGTTGTAAGAAGTGCCCCGAACAAATCAGGAGCTTTGAGTGCAATTTTCACGCCTCTTGCAATGAGGAAAATAAACATCAGCGAAACAAGAATTGCCCCAAGGAGACCAAATTCCTCTGCAAGTATGGCAAAAATAAAATCGTTCTGAGGTTCGGGAATACTCATAAACTTCTGACGGCTCTGACCGATTCCCGCACCGAATATTCCGCCCGAACCAATTGCATAAAGTGACTGAACAATCTGCCATCCCTCGCCCTGAATATCGGCAAAAGGGTCAAGGAATGTGGTAACACGAGCAAGTCTGTACGGAGCCTGAACAATTGCAAAAACAATAACCGGCACCGCCGCCAGCCCCAAAATCATAAAATGCCTTATCTTTGCACCGGCAACAAAAAGCATGATAACCGCAGTTGATACAATCAGCATGGTACAACTGAAATGGGGTTCCATCATTATTATTCCGGCAATAATTCCTATAATGGCTATGTACATCAAGAAAACACTAAAGCTGTTCAGTTCCTTATAATTCTTTGACAGACTGTACGCCATAAACACAATAACCGCAATTTTTGCAACCTCCGAGGGCTGAAAGTTCATTGGTCCGATATAAATCCACCGTCTTGCATCGTTAATCTTACGTCCGATTCCGGGGATAAGCACAAGGAGCAACAGCAAAACGCTGACCACAAGTATAGGAAAAGCCAGACGTTTGAACTTGTGATAATCAAAATTTGCTGTAAACAACATTCCCACACTTCCAAGAATCGCCCACAGAAATTGTTTTTTGAAGTAAAAAAAACTGTCATGGTTTGTTGCTTTGCTGGCATAAGCAATAGGACTGCTGGCACTGAGAACCATAAGCAATCCAAAAGCAAGCAAAATATATACCGCAACCAAAAACTGTATATCAACACCTCTTGTTGAGTCAACAACGCCTTTCAGCCGTTTCCCCAACACACCGGCACCTCCGTTTTTTGTCCTGCGTACCGTTTTTTTTCTGAGTTCCCGTTTCATAACGTACGGACAACCTTTCCTGACAAAATTTTATATAAACCTCTCTGCTTATGCAAAATACCCCACAAGGCAAAGCAATGCCGTCACAGCAGAAAATACCGCAACAATCTTTTTCTCGCTCCAGCCGCACATTTCAAAATGATGATGAATTGGGCTCATTTTAAAAATTCGCTTTCCTGTTTTCTTGAACCATGCAACCTGAAGTATAACCGACATAGCCTCTGCCACATAAACAAACCCAACAAGCAGGAGCAGCAACGGATTCTTCATATATATTGCCATTGCGGCAACCGCACCGCCAAGGAAGAGTGAACCTGTGTCACCCATAAATACCTTTGCAGGATACTTGTTGTAAATCAGAAATCCCAAAAGTCCGCCAATCAACGCCGAACTTATGAGTGCAACCGCCGTGCTTTCAACTCTTTTTGAAATAACACAGTAAAAAATGCTCACAACCAGAGTTATTGTTCCTGCCAATCCGTCAAGTCCGTCGGTAAGATTAACGCTGTTCACTGCGGCAAGCATAACCAGAATAATAAAGGGAATATACACCAGATATGGCAAGGTTACTGCAATGCCAAAAAAAGGAATGTATACCGTTGTGTCAATGATTCCGCCGCTGACAAGCCAGACACCAAACAAAAGAGCAACAAGAAGCTGAAGCGAAAACTTCTGACCGGCTTTGAGACCAAGATTTCTTTTGAGAATAACCTTTATGTAGTCGTCAACAAAGCCGATTGCACCAAAGCCAACAGCCGCCAGAGTTATCACCGTAACACTTTTGAGCATCTGCAAATCCTTGTAAATGCCAAAAACAAATACACCAACAATAACCGCAACCAAAAGAGCAATTATGAATATAAAGCCGCCCATTGTGGGAGTGCCCGACTTTGCCTTGTGCCACTTTGGTCCTTCCTCTCGTATTTCCTGACCAAATTTCAGTTTATGCAAAAGGGGAATCAAAAAAATTCCGTTTATTGCAGCAACCAAAAAAGCAATTGAAATTACAATAACTATCTTTAACATTTCTCTCTCCGCCTCTGTGCTTTAAAATTTTATTTCAAATCCATTTCCTTAACAAAATCAGCAACCTCTTCAAGCCTCATTCCTCTTGAGCCCTTAAACAAAATCACATCATTTGCTTTCAGAATATTCACAATCTGCGCTTTTGCAGAATTATTATCTTCAAAAGTATATACCTTTGCATCGTCCATACCCTTTTCAACAGCGCCCTTTGCCATAACACCCGAATGTGGGCCGATTGCAACAAAACAATCCGTGTTATACTCCGCAACCAATGCTCCCACATCATAATGGGCTTTTTCCGAATAATCACCAAGCTCCAGCATATCCGCAAGAACAGCAACCTTTCGGCAGGACTTCTCGCTATCCAAAGGCAGTGCCACACTCAAAACTTCAAGTCCCGACTTCATTGACGTGGGGCTTGCATTGTAGCAATCCTTGATTATAACAAAATTATTCAGTTTTTCAACATTCTGCCGCATCCCCTGAGGCTGAAATTTGCCGATTCCGTCAACAATTGCCGTCACGGTCATGTTATACTTTAATCCCGTGAGAATTGCCGCCAAAGCGTTGTACACGTGATGAACGCCCGGAACATTAACACAAACTCTGTAACACACGCCTTCAATCTTCACATCAAAAACCGTTCCGTCGGAACTCTTTTTGATGTTTGTTGCAACCATATCACATTTGTCATTTTCAATTCCGTAAGTCAGAGTTTCATATTTAAGCGTTCCCACAACCGTCTGCAAAAACGGGTCATCACCGTTCAGAATAACCGTTCCGTCACCCTGGGGCATATCCTCAATAATTTCCAGCTTCGCCTTCAGAATATTCTCCTGAGACCCCAGATGTTCAATATGCGACATTCCGATATTTGTAATTATTGCCGTTTCGGGAGATGCAATGTGCGTAAGCCTTGAAATCTCACCAAAGCCACTCATGCCCATTTCAAAAACCGCAATATCAACCGAACTGTCCAGCCTGAATGCCGTCAACGGAAGCCCGATTTCATTATTGAAATTCCCCTCGGTTTTCAGCACATTATACTGATTTGCAAGAACACACGAAACCATGTCTTTTGTGCTGGTCTTTCCCACACTGCCCGTAATGGCAACAGATGGAATTTCAAATCTGTTTCTGTAATACGCCGCAATGTCACGCAATGCCTTGTATGTATCCTCAACAACAATAACTGCATTTGCGTTTGTATTACAGTATTCTTTATCCACAACGCAAGCCGCCGCACCTTTTTCAAAGGAGCTTTCAACAAAGTCATGTCCGTCAAACTTTTCGCCTCTGAGAGCAATAAACAAAGCCCCTTCACAAATCTTCCGGCTGTCCGTCAAAATCTCCGAAACTACAAAATTTCCGTCACCGTGTTCCAGAACACCCTGGCAAGCCTCCGCAATCTGCTTCAAGGTTAATATTCTCTCCAAAATATATTCCTCCCTTAATTTTCGGATACATCAATCAGCTTCAGAACAATCTCCCTTTCGTCAAACACAATTGTTCTGTCCTTCAGAATCTGATATGGTTCGTGGCCCTTGCCCGCCAGAAGAATAATATCGTCGGGCTTTGCATTGTCAAGAGCAAATTCAATAGCCTCAAATCGGTTCTCAACAACAGCATAACGGCAATCCGTTTCCCTGAGTCCCTCCAAAATATCTTCAATAATCGCCTTTGGTTCTTCGCTTCTGGGATTATCACTTGTCACTATACAAAAATCCGAAAGCTCACCTGCAATCTTTCCCATCTGAGGCCGCTTTGTTTTGTCACGGTCGCCGCCACAACCAAAGAGCGTCACAACTCTGCCCTTTGCAAATCCACGAATCGCCTTCAAAATGTTCAGCAATCCGTCAGGAGTATGAGCATAGTCAATTATCACCGTATAATCCGTGTTGGTTTCAACAACCTCAATTCTGCCCTTGACCCCTTTTGCTGTTTTCAAGCCCTCGGCAATATCTTTCAGTGAAAGTCCGTTTGCAAGACAGCAACCTGCCGCAGTGAGAGCATTATAAACCGAAAATCCACCGGGAATAGACAGCTTAATTCTTTCGGTCTCCCCCTCATATGAAAGGTCAAATTCAACACCGTTTGCACGGTACACAATGTTGCTTGCCCGCAAATCCGCATCCTTCTTTGTGCTGTAAGACATCACACTACATGAGCAATCTTTTGTCAAAGTGTCAAAAGCATCGTCATCCACATTCAGAACACCAACATTGCATTTTTTGAACAGTTCCGCCTTGGCAAGAACATAATTCTCCATTGTTTCGTGAAAATCCAGATGGTCCTGAGTGAGATTTGTGAATGCACCGATTTCAAACTCACATGAAGCCACTCTGTCCAAAGCAAGCGAATGTGACGAAACCTCCATAACAACAGCATCAACACCTGCTTTCACCATGCGGTCAAACAATCTCATAAGTTCAAGAGCATCGGGAGTTGTGTGCTTTGTGGGAATAACCGTCTCGCCAATCATATTCTGATTTGTTCCAATCAAGCCAACAAGCTGACCTTTGTTTTCAAGAATTGATTTCACAAGATAGGTTGTTGTTGTTTTTCCGTTTGTTCCGGTAACACCAAAAAGTCTGAATTTTTTGTAAGGATAATCATAAAATGCCGCAGCCACGCACGAAAGTGCATATCTGGTATTGGGAACCACAACGGTTGTTGCGGCAACACCCTCCAATGTCTTTTGAGCAATAATGGCAACAGCGCCCTTTTCAAGAGCATCCTGCACATAATCATGACCGTCACTTTTGAAGCCCACTATGCAAACAAAAACATCACCGGGCTTCACTTCTTTTGAATTGAACGCAATTCCCGATATTTTCGTATCAATATTACCGGCAACCTCCAGAATCTCAACGCCTGCCAATAAATCCGACAATTTCATAATTTATAACCATTCCTTTCTCTGTACCCAAAGCACCAATCCAAGTCTGAAAAATTGTTCAGATTGCCGCTTTGCTGCGAGTGCTGCTGTGCTGTATGCACCGCGCCGAGCAAAAAGCGGTGAGATGGGCAAGAATTTTTCAGACTTTCTTAGTCTCTGACTCCCGAATAAGCAAAATCAATTGTTATAATTGTTCCCGGTTCAACCTTTGTTCCGTCACCGGGCGATTGTCCCGAACACATTGCAACTCCTGCACCGCCCGAAAGACCTTTTATTCTGACGTTCAGCCCCGCATCGGTTAGTGCACGGTTTGCCTCCGTTGCCGACAACCCCACAACATTTGGTACTTCAACCGACAAGGAGCTTTCCTCACCTTCGGTATACGCCACAATCTTTGACTTTCGTGCCAGCTTTGAAAAAGGCTTTGGAACCTGATCAAAAATAATATCCCCCGAACCCTTAACGGTTATGTTCAAATCAAGCTCTGCAAGAATCTTTTCTGCCTCACTTTTTGTCTTTCCCGTTATGTCAGGAACAGTTATATCCATCATTTCGGTTTCGTCTGCGCTGTACTGAGGTTCAACCCCCAGATATTGCAAACATTCCTCAAGAATATTTTTAACAACCGGTGCCGCAATAACACCGCCGTAATAAGGCGCACCAACAGGCGGCTGGTCAAGTATCACAAGGCAGACAATTTCAGGGTCATCCGCAGGCGCAAAGCCAATAAACGACGCAACATATTTCTGATTTCCTCTGGGCTGTTTTTCTGATGTTCCTGTTTTTCCTGCAATACGGTATCCTGCAAGATAAGCATTCTTACCGCCACCCACCGAAACCACCGATTCAAGAATTTCGCACATCTGAGCGCTTGTTTCCTTTGAAACAACCCGACGCACAACCTTTGGCGCAAACTCCTGAACAACATTTCCGTTTTTGTCAACCAACTGCTTTACCAGATGTGGCTGCATAAGCTCGCCACCATTGGCAATTGCCGAAACCATTGTCACAATCTGAAGAGGAGTAACATTAAAGCTCTGTCCGAATGACGATATGGCAAGGTCAATTTCCTTGAAGTTTGAAGCATCGTGAAAAATTCCGTTTGTTTCGCCCGGGAGCTCAATTCCCGTTGTGTCACGGAAGCCAAAGCCTTTCATGTACTTCATAAAGTTATCCCGTCCAACCTTCGCTCCGATGTTTATGAAAGCAGGGTTACAAGAATTCTGCACCGCCTGCACAAAGGTCTGTACACCATGGCCGTTTCGGTTTGCACAGTTTATTGTTCGGTCAGCAACGTGCGCCGAGCCGTCGCAATAAAATGTATCATTCGGAGAAATTGCGTTTTCTTCAAGTGCCATTGAAGCAACAGCAATTTTGAAGGTTGAACCCGGCTCATAGGAGTCAACAACCGCCTTGTTTCTTCTCAAAAACTGTGTGTACTTCGTCAATGCTGCATTGTATTCGCTGTCCTCCAGCTTTGCAAGCTCCTCACGAACCTCGGGGTATTTTTCCTCAACCGCCTCAGTAATCTCAAAGGGTTTGTTCAAATCATAATCGGGCTTTGTTGCCATGGCAAGAATCTCACCGGTTTTAACATCCATAATAATGGTTGCCGCACCTTCTTCAAGCTGATTTTCAATCCTTGCATTTTCAAGATGCTTCTCGGCAATATGCTGCATGGTTTCGTCAATGGTAAGAACAACGCTGTTGCCGTCCTGAGGCTCATAATAGCTCTCATAGTTGTCTGGCATTTCAAGCCCTGCCGTCTTATTTGCCGAAACAATGCGCCCCGGAACGCCCTGAAGCTGCTCGTTGTAAACCATTTCAATGCCTTCAAGCCCCACATTGTCACTTCCGGCAAAACCGATGACCTGTGAGGCAAAATTTCCGTATGGATAATAACGCTTGCTGTCCTCCGTGAATCTTATCCCGTCTATATTATACGTTTCAATGTATTCACGCAATTCATCAGCCTGGTCTTTTTCAACTTTTTTCTTGATATACTCAAAACTGGATTCCTTTTGAATTTTTGCAAGAACATCCTCTTTTTCAAGCCCAAGAATTTCTGCCATTTTTCCTGCAATCTGTTCCTGAGTCTGCTTTGTGTTTCCTCTGACGTTTTTTGGCGAAATGCTTATTGTTTCAACGCTAATATTATTTGCAAGAATCTTCATGTTTCTGTCATAAATCAGACCTCTTTTTGGCGTAATCAGATTGTCGCTTGTCTGCTGCTCTCTTGCCGCAAGTGAAAGCTCTTCTCCACGCACAATCTGAAGCCACGCAACTCTCACAATTAAAGCGCAGAAAAGGAAGACTGCCCCAATGAGCAGCCATCCTATCTTTCTTCTTTGCATGAATGTAGTTTGTTCGTTTTGCACCTCAATTACCTCCAAAGGATTAAATTCACTTCAGACTTTCCATATGTAATTATATTGGATGCAACAATTCAAATATGCCTGATAAACATATCTTTTAGCCTGACGGCAGGTTTGTATAGCTTCTGACAGGCTAAATTTAGTTGAATATGTTCAAAGTCCCGGTCAATGAACCAGCAACACCCTTAACAGCAGGGTCTTCTGCTTCAGCTTCGTCATCAACGGGGGTTTCAGCAAGGTCATCTTGTTCCATGTCAACATAAATCATCTGATAATTTTCAGGTCTGACCATTCCAAAAGCATTGGCAACGGTTTGCAAATCGGCAAGATCAACCGCTTTGTCAATCTTCATTTGCAAATCCTGATTGCTTGCAACAATCTCATTGTATTCATCTTCAAGTCCCGCAAGCTCGTTGTTCGCCTCATTAATATTAACATATCCGTTAATAATGGCAAAAGCAACCGCAAAACAAAGAGCAACCTTCAAAAAATTTGCAAGGCTTTTTGCAGGATTTGTTTTTGTGGCAGCCACATTTTTTCTATTCTGTTCTTTTTCGTGAAGTATGCTTTCACCGGAAGCTCTGGTCCGGTCTGATTGATAATCCAGCTTGTAGGCATTGCTTGAATTATAACCGTTTAAATTCGCCACTTCAACTCCACCTCATTCTTTTATATTTTTTTCACAGCCCTCAATTTTGCGCTGTGCGCTCTTATGTTCATTTCAAGTTCACCACTGTTTGAGACAATGGGTTTTTTGTTCACAATTTTCACAACAGGCTTCTTTCCGCATACGCAAACGGGAAAGTTTTTTGGACATTCACATCCCGAAGCCAGCTTTGCAAATGCCTGCTTCACAATTCTGTCCTCAAGGGAATGGAATGTTATAACCGACAAAACTCCGCCGGGATTCAAAACATCAACAAAATCGCAAATTGCCTGTTCCAGAATACCAAGCTCGTTGTTAACTTCAATTCTGATTGCCTGAAAGGTTCTTTTTGCCGGATGCTTGTCTGCAAATCTGATTTTTGCAGGAATGGCGCTTTTTATTGTCTCGCTGAGCTGAAATGTTGTTTCAATGGGCTTTTCAGCACGAGCCACAACAATTGCCCTTGCAATCTGTCTTGCAAATTTGTCTTCACCGTACTCAAATATTATCTTCGTAAGCTCAGCCTCGGAATACTCATTAACCACTTCATATGCCGAAAGTCTGTCATCACGGTTCATTCTCATATCAAGCCTTGCATCCATGTTATAGCTGAAGCCACGTTCTGCCGTATCAAGCTGAGGCGACGAAACCCCAAGGTCAAGAATGGCACCGTCAATACCCTTTATTCCCAAATCCGCAAGAACTCTTTTCACATGGGCAAAATTTGAATGAACAATGTTCACCATATCACCAAATTCTGCCAATCTCTTTGATGCCGCTTCAATTGCGGTCATATCACGATCAATACCCACAAAGGTTGCACCGTCTGTCAGCTTTGAACACACAAGTGATGCGTGTCCGCCGCCGCCGAGAGTTCCGTCCACATAAGTTCCCTGTGCCTTGACTTCAAGAAGCTCAACGCTTTCGTCAAGCAAAACCGAAATATGCTTAAACTCTCTGCTCATAGTCCCAGTCTCTCCATTGCATCTTCAATTTCTTCCGAATCAAGTGACGGGTCGTTCATATATGCCTCCCAGTCTTCCTTGTTCCAGATTTCCATGCAATTTGAAACACCAACAATAACAACCTCTCTGCCAAGATTGGCATATTCACGGTATGCAGGGGGAATAACAACACGTCCCTGAGTGTCAATTTCACATTCTGTGGCACCTGCAAAGAAGAATCTGCGGAGCTTTCTTGCGTCAGCACCCTTGAGTTCAAGAAGCTCGTGCTGAAAAGCCTCCCATTCTTCTTTTGAATAAGCACAAAGGCAGTCATTAACACCCTTGGACAGCACAAAAGTTCCACCAAGATCATCTCTGAACTTTGATGGAATGCTAACTCGACCTTTTGTATCAAGGTTATGAAAATATTCACCAATCAGCATAGCCTTGTGCTCCTTGTGCATTCTTCGGCATTTTTCATACCACTTTGTGGAATTTCGCTCCACTTTGTACCACTTTTCTCTATTCTACTATACTTTTTTTCATTTTGCAATAGTTTTTTGAAAAAAAGTTAAAAAAATTTAAAAGTAATTCTTTTCAAATAATATAGACAAATTCTTCTTTTTATGTTATCATAATACTTGCGACAATTATTTTTTTATTTTGAAAACGAATATTCTGTACAATGAGGGTTACGCTATGTAAAAAGCGTATCTCTGAGTTTATCTCCCTTATGGTGCAGAATAATAAAAATAGTTGTCGCAGACTATCAGAGTGATACGTTTTTTGGATGTGTCACTCAGGTGGCACATCTTTTTTTTACAAAGGAGCGATAACTATGGTCAGCTACAAAAAACTTTACCACAAACTTTTCAACGACATCACCGATGCAATTGAAATCATCGAAAGCACAAATGACATTTTGAGCCATACACACTTCAAAGCCCTGGACAAACTAAAGCAAGCTCAAATCGAAGCCGAGGATATGTACCTTGATATGTGCGAAAAGGCATACCCCAACGGTGAAGACCTGGAAAAATAACGGTTCTATAACCAATTTGGGGGTAAATGCTTTGTAAAGATTCTTCGCTGCGCTCAGAATGACTAAAGCTTGCCGGTACAAGGTCATGTTGAGCGTAGTCGAAACATCTTTTTGTACTAAACCCCAACATTTGATAAAGAACCAAATAAAATAAATCCCGATGAAGCTCCACCGCTTCATCGGGATTCGATTTTATAACATAATATTTTACTCCGAAATTTTTATCACTTTCACTTCATTTTCCTCAAGCATTGCCGTCAGGTCTTTGTCAGGCTCGCCCTCGGTGATGATATAGTCAATTTCGTTCATGGGCACAAGCTTAACAAAGCCAACGCCGCCCATTTTGCTTTTATCGCAAAGATAATACTTTTCTCTTGCGTTTGCAAGCATTTTGTGCTTTATTCCGCACTCCGCTTCGTTGCTTTCAAGAATACCCGCATCAGAAGTTATACCTTTGCTTGAGAAAAATATCTTGCTTGCAAAATAATTTTCTTCAATTGCCTTTTCGGCAAGAGTGCCCACAAATGACTGATTGTTGCTGAGAACACCGCCAACAGAAATCACCTTCACGTGCTCACAGCCCGAAAGCTCCGCAACAACACGTAAGGAATTTGTTATAACCGTAACATTTCTGTGGTTCTTCAGTTCCTTTGCCATAAAAAATGTGGTGGTTGAAGCATCAAGAAAGATTGTATCGCCTGCCGCAACATACTTCACAGCTTCCTTGGCGAGTTTCATTTTTGCTTCAACGTTTATATGCTTTCTTTTTTCCAGCGAAATCTCATATGTTCCACCGTCAATGGGAACAGCTCCGCCGTGAGTTCTCCTGAGTGCCTCTTGCTTTTCAAGTTTTTCAAGGTCACGTCTGACCGTCTCCTCCGTCACACCAAGCTCCATGCTCAGTCGGTTTACCGAAACCACTCCGTCCGAATTCAAAAATTCCAGAATCTTTTTCTGGCGTTCAAGTGCAAGCATTCCATTCCCTCACTTCATTATCTTTTTTTAAAAAAGCTCCTCCTCTGCATACTGAATGCACACAAAGAAGGATGCTGTTTTTCATAAGTGTCTGTTTTGATATTTATTTTTCACATTTACCGATAATTTTCACAATCGACCCGTTTTTGAGTCCTGCAGAGTTTGCATCATCTGTATCAATATGCATTTCCACATTAAAATCATCACGAACTCTCACCTGAACATCATAAAATCTGGTGGGCTTGATTCCTTCAACCTCAACATCAACATAATCATTGTCCTTTATGCCGTTTTCCTCAGCATATTCGGGAGTCAGATGAATGTGACGGTTGGCAATGATAACGCCTTCCTTCAGGTACACACAGCCCTTGGGGCCAACAAGCACCAGCTTTTCGGAGCCTGCAACATTACCCGAAGGACGAACAGGCGGGCTTACCTTCAGAACAAATGTATCTGTTCTTGAAATTTCAACCTGAGTATTCTTCCTCACAGGTCCCAGAACTCGCACATTCTCAATGGACTTGAGAGACGGACCAACAAGGGTAACAACTTCCTCAGATGCATATTCACGACCCATAAGGTACTTTTTCACATGAAGCTCATAGCCCTTGCCAAAAAGAGTTTCAAGGTCTTCCTGCGACAAATGAACATGACGCTGAGAAACGCCGATTTTGATTTGTCCTTTATTATTTATATTATCAATGACTGATTTCACAGCCTTTGCGATTGCGTCTGTATCATACATATGCTTCACCCCGGACAAGGAACATCCGTTCCCTGAACCTATGTTTCATATTTCCGTCTTTCCGGATTGTCTTTTTTTAGCCTTCCATGTCAAAGAACTTTGTCAGTTCTGCATGGGGTCTTGCAATAACAGCCGAGCCAAAGATATTTCCAATCTGGTCAGCCGCCTCAAGTCCTGCCTCAACAGCAGCCTTAACTGCCGAAATTTCGCCTGCAACAACAAACGTAACAAGTCTTCCGCCCAGCCTCTTTTCGGTGTGAACAACCCGAACATCCGCAGCCTTTGTCATTGCATCAAGACCTTCAATTGCCGCAACAAGTCCCTCAACCTCAATCAAACCGATTGCCTCGGGGTATGTCACAGGTTGGTCTTCAACACCAAAGAATGTCTTTGGCAGCTTTTTGTTGTACTTGTCCTTGTTCATGTCCAGAAGATAAGCCATCTTTTCTGTACCGATACCCGGATTTGGTATGGTATGTGAAATAATGTACTTGCCCTCAGCTTCTGCATATTCCTTACCTGCTTCAATTGCCGCATTAACTGCCGCAACGTTGCCCTCAACCTTAATCTGCATTACAAGAGGAGCAGGAACATCCGCACTTCCCGGACGGGTACGGTCAAATGCAATAATCTTTACGTCTGCAGCTTTTGCGCAAAGGTCTGCCGCAACCACCGAAGTAGTAAAGCTGTAAACTTCTAACATTCCCAATGCTTTCATAGGATTTTTCCTTTCTGTGTCAATTGAAGTATTACTTCATCTTTTCTGTTGCTTTCCATTGGCAGAGGTGTATTGAACCCCATATGCCCTACCAACAGCAAAACACATAACTAAGTTTCCAATTCAGGGTCGCAGAGTTTAAGTCGAGAAAATTTTTCTGGCAGACAAGCAAAAAACGGAGGGAATACTTTGTGTATTCGCGAGTATTTTTACGCAGTATGTCGGAAAATTTGCCGGCTTAAACCATATGCGGTTCAATACGCCCTGCCAAAAAACTATACAATGTGGAAACCGTCAACCATTACGCAACGTCTCTGACGTGTGAATGATTTTGCCGATGTAATGCCTTCGCCTGTGGGGCCTGCAATTGTGAAGGTTGTGTGACCCTCGCCTCCGGCACCGATACCTGCATATGAAGGTGCATTCTTGACAAAGATTGTTGTTTCAACAGCTCTTGCAAATGCGGTGAGTCTGTCAACATTCTTTGAATGGATATGAGCTGAATGACGGTTGCCGTGTTCAGCCTTGCAAGCCTCTGTGATTGCTTCTTCAATGTCCTTAACTCTTACAATTGGGAGAATGGGCATCATCATTTCAACCTGAACAAAGGGATGCTTTGCATCTGTTTCACAAATAATGAGTCTTGGGTCTGCATCAATTCCCAATTCCTTCAGGAACAATCTTGCATCCTTGCCAACCCATTTTTTGTTGATACCAAACTTGCCGTCCTTTTCAATCAAAGCAACCTTAACAAGTTTGTCAATGTCGGCACCCTTCAAAAGGTATGCGCCGTTCTTCTGCATATTGCGAATCAGGCTGTCTGCAACTGTGTCAAAAACAAAACATTCCTTTTCAGCAATACAGGGAAGATTGTTGTCAAAACTTGCACCCTTGATAATATCAGATGCAGCCTTTTCAATATCCGCTGTATCGTCAACAATAACAGGAGGATTGCCGGCACCTGCACCAATTGCTTTTTTACCCGATGAAAGAAGCATCTTAACAACACCGGGGCCGCCTGTTGCAACAAGCATTCTTACGATTGGCGACTTAACCATTTCATTTGATGTATCCATTGTGGGGTTATAAACCGAAACAACAAGGTTTTCAGGTCCGCCCGCTTCCAGAATGCCACGGTTAACAAGGTCAACTGCATAGTTTGCAATCTTCTTTGCGTTGGGGTGAGGATTGAAAACAACCGCATTACCGCCCGCAATCATACCGATTGAGTTACAAATAACAGTTTCACTTGGGTTTGTTGAAGGAGTGATACTTCCGATAACCCCAAAAGGAGCCATTTCAATCAATGTGAGTCCTGTGTCACCGGTTTTTACGATGGGCTGAAGGTCTTCAGTTCCGGGAGTTTTGTTTGCAACAAGCTGATGCTTGATAATCTTATCCGAAACTCTGCCCATGCCTGTTTCTTCAACGCCCAATTTTGCCATAACTTCGGCTTCTTCAAGAGTGAGACGGCGAATTGCCGCAATCATTTTTTCTCTCTGTTCAACGGTATAGCTCTTGTACTGGATGTACGCCTTCTGAACAGCCTCAAGAGCTTCTGTCATTGTGGGGAAAACACCCTTCAGCTTTTTGTCGGGTTCAACCGCCACATCCATATTCTTAATAACATTTTCAACAATACGGCTTATGTACTTTTCATCAACCATTTTCATTCACCTCAACTAAATAATTGTATTCCACATTTTCTCATCAGGATTTGCAATAACCGAGCTGTCAAGGAACATTGTTCCGTCAGCAACCTTTGATTTTGCGTACTCAATTGCGCTTTCAACAGCAGCAACCTCACCCGTGAGAAGCATATAAGACTTTCCGCACATACCTCTTGCAACTCTGAGCTCAATGAGATTCACAATTGCGGTCTTTGCCGCAATATCAGCCGCAAGAATAATTGATGCTGCCGAATACGTCTCCAGAACTCCGAGAGCACGTCTGTCCTCAACTTCAGTTGTTCCGTAAAGTGCCGGAAAAATTGATTCGTGAGGATTACCAAGAACAAAACTGTCAATCAGTTTTTCGGGAAACATTGTCTTTACCGCATCAATTGAGGCACGAACAGCACTCAAATCACCCTCGATAAGGATAATGTATTTGCCCGGACAAACAACCTCGGCTTCAATAACCTTTACCTCGGCTGTTTTAATCATTATATCGGCGGCCTTCATACCGGTGGAAACCGTTGTGAATTCAGCCATTGCCAATGCCTTTGCCATTTAAAGATTTCCTCCCCTTCTACTCTTTCACTTCAACCACGATATAACTTTCCTTTATATCTTTCACAACGCCCTTGCAAGGAGTGTGAATTTCGGCACCAAGGCCTTCACAGCTTGCAAGCTTTTGATACTTTTCAACTTCGTCGCCCTTTTTGACAATGGGCTTTGCAGGCTGACCTATGTGCTGTCTCAGCATAATCTTCAGGGTTTTGCATTTTTTAGCAAAATCCTTTGGAATCTCCTTTATAGGCGCCTCCACATCATACTCACTCACTCCAAGACGGCTGATGAGCCTTTCCATTGGAATGGTTCTGTACTTTCTGTATTCATTCACATCTGTGAATTTTGGCTCTTTTTCGGGAACAACTCCGTTTTCTCTCAACTTATTACGGAACACCCCGATTAAAGATGCAGGCGAAAGTCCCTGCTGGCAGGCATACATTTCACACACTCTGCACTGAGAACAATACGCCGCATTGAGCATTGCCGTCAAATCACTTGTCATGCCCTTTGCCGCCGCTCTCATAAAGGCGTGTGGCTCAATGGGATGCCCAAGCAGATTTCTTGTACACATGTCAGTACACATTCTGCACTGACAGCAAGCACTCATTGCTCTGTATATATTAATTTTTGTACTTGTTTTCTTTTTCATAATGACGGAATGATTCTTTGGCAAAACCAAAACAGCATTTGTAGTTTTGGTAACAATATCATTCTTCTTTGCCAATGCCCCCATCATTGCACCGCCGCTCAGATATTCACAATCCTGTGAATTCTCGCCTCCTGCAAGCTCAACCAGTGCTTTGAGCGGCACACCGATTGGAACTCTGTATGTTCCGGGTTCTTTGACTTCACCCGCAACGGTCACAAACTTATAACAAACAGGAGTATTTTCAGTCATAGCAAAGTAAGTGTTGAGCATGGTTTCAACATTATATACAATAACACCTTCCGAAATAGGAAGCTGTCCCGGCTTCACCACTCTGCCCGTTGCCTCATAAATAAGGATAATTTCATCACCTGCAGGATAAACCTCAGGCAAATGTGCAACTTCAACCTTCTCGAAGGATGAAATATGCTCATCAATTTTCTCAATTGCTTCGGTATAAACAGACTTTATTGCCACAACGGCACGCTTTGCACCAACCGCCGAGCGAACCGTGTCAAGCATGGTCAGAATTTCTTCCGCATATTCCGACATCAGCTGTCTGTGAAGTCTGAACAAAGGTTCACATTCAGCACAGTTGAGAATCACCGTGTCTGCCTTATCCGAAAGCTTTGCATAAGAAGGAAATCCGGCGCCGCCTGCACCAACTACTCCGCACTCTTTCATAAGCTCCTGTAACCGGGTCATTTGCATAATAGTTATCCTCCTTTCAAAGACTCAAATCAAAAATGTATCTACGCAAACTCAGCGCCATCGTCAACAATACCGACAATTGCAGCGTCAACGGGAGCAGTTTCCTTGCCGCAGCCGATACGAGCCGCACTTCCCAAGGCAACCAGAACATATTCACCGATACCCGCACCGATGTTGTCAATGGCAACCAACTGAGAATTCTTTGCAGACATTTTTTCAACAGGCTCAACAATCATAAACTTGTTGCCCACAAGATTTTCGTTCTTGCGTGTTGAAACAACGCTGCCGATTACTTTTCCGATAATCATAGTCATTTTCTCCCTTAAAAAATTCAGAAAGACGGGGCAGAGCAGAAAGCTCCGCCCACAGCCTTACCTTAGCCCAAAAATTCTTATTTGAGAACGGGCAAAATCTTCTCAACATCATTGTGAGGTCTGGGAATAACGTGTGTAGCGATAATTTCGCCAAGCTTCTGAGCGCTCTGTCCACCTGCTTCAACAGCAGCCTTTACAGCACCAACGTCACCACGAACCATAACACTTACAAGACCTGAACCAATCTTTTCTGTGCCAACCAAGGTTACGTTAGCAGCTTTAAGCATAGCATCTGCTGCTTCGATTGCTGCAACAAGACCTCTTGTTTCAACCATACCCAATGCTTCCTGTGCCATTTTTCTTACCTCCTTTTTAATCTCAACAACTGTCTCCTCTTTTGCGGGAGCAGTATTCTTTTTCAATTCTTCTGTGTTGCCGATTACGGCAGTTTTTGCTTTAGCGGTAGTTTTCTTTTCTGCCATAGCTTACCACTCTTTTCTTAGAACTTGGGAAGAATCTTCTCAACGTCGCTGTGAGGTCTGGGAATTACGTGTGTTGCAACCAGCTCACCAAGACGAGCAGCCATTGTGCCGCCGGCTTCAACTGCAGCCTTAACTGCACCAACATCACCACGAACCATAACACTTACAAGACCTGAACCAATCTTTTCTGTTCCGATGAGAACAACTTCTGCTGCCTTTACCATTGCGTCTGCTGCTTCAACTGCTGCAACGAGACCTCTTGTTTCAATCATACCTAATGCTTCCTGTGCCATTTTAAATTTCCTCCTAATTTAATATATATGTTGTTAATTATTATTCATTAATTACTGCAATCTTGAGACCTTCCATCTTCACATTGGTAACAAATGCTTCATTAATCTGTTCAATGGGGAACTTATGTGTAATAAGCTCCTTGATGGGAAGACCGATTGCAATTGCTCTCTTGAGGAAGTCAAATGTTGTTGCGTAGTCACGGAGTGTGTAAACCCATGAACCAACAAGAGTGATTTCCTTTGAGCAAAGGTCAAAGTGGGGGTTGATTGTTGCATCTCCACCATTGATGAAGAAGCCAAGCTCACAAAGACCGCCACCGCTTCTGATAAACTTATAGATATTGCTGTGCGCAACAGGTGAACCTGTACACTGGAATGCAAAGTCTGCCAGATGACCGCCAAAGCTGTCCTTAACTGCATCTGCAAGTGCTTCAATTCCATTATGGTCTTTGAAGTTAACAGTATGGTCTGCACCCATCCTCTTTGCAAAGTCAAGTCTCTTCTGTTCACCATCAACAGCTGTGATGTGCTCAACACCCATTGTTCTGAGAACTGCAATACAGATAAGACCGATGGGGCCGCAGCCCTGAACAACCACACGGCTGTTGAATCTCAGAATACCTGTTGTTTTTGCACGCTCAACTGCATGAATAAGAACTGCGCAGGGTTCAATGAGGATTCTTGAATCAAGGTCAAGGTCTGACACATTGAATACTGTTGAACCTCCTCTGATAACCATGTAATCCGCAAACCAACCATTGAGGTGAATATCATCGTCGGGCACCAGACCGTAAACGTCTGCTCCTCCAACATTCTGCTTGTTTAGGTCAAACATTGTGATTTCAGGGTCATCCTTGAGAATAACACAAGTAACAACCTTGTCACCAATCTTCAGGGGCTTGCCTGCACTGTCCTTCTTTACATTCTTACCCATCTTTACGATTTCACCTGTACCCTCGTGACCGAGAACTACGGGAATGAGACCAAAGGGGTCGCGCTTGAATTCATGAGCATCTGTACCGCAGATGCCGCAACCTTCAACCTTAACCAGCATATCATCATCGCCAATTTCAGGAATAGGGAATTCTTTAAGCTCAATCTTCTCGATGTCTGTAAGAACAGCCGCACGGCATTTTGCAGGAACTTCGCCCGCAGCCTTTGAAGCCTTGGGAGCGTCTGCTCCCTGCATACCTGCAAGAACCTGTTTTACAATCTGTTCAATTTCAATATTGTTCATTATATGTAATCTCCTTTCTAAAGAATCAAAAATCTTAGTTTTCATTCATAATCTCGTCCAGAACCGAAGCCCCGTAAGCCGAAAGAATAGTATCCTGTTCCTCCGAGCCGCCGCTGACTCCCAATCCTCCAACGATTTTACCGTGATAAATCAACGGGTCACCGCCGCCGAAAATAACAATCTGTCCTCCGTTTGTATGCTGAATCCCATACAAGGGGCCATCGGGCTTTGCCAATGTACTCAGCTTTTTTGTGGACATCTTCAGAGCAACCACCGTATACGCCTTATTCAGCGCAACATCAAAGCTTGCAATGTACGAATTATCCATACATTCAATTGCAATGGGACGCCCCGCTTCATTTGAAACAGCAGCAACAATATTGAGCCCCATCGTCTTTGCCTTGGCTTCGACCATGGCAATGAGCTTTCGTGCCTGTTTAAGACCAAAAGGCTTTTCATCACCCTTTGCATCAGCAAGCTGCTTTGTTACGGCCTCCACAATACGGGCAAGTTTTTCGTCATTCATAAATGACACCTCCCCGAATTATTTTCCAAGCTGTGCAAGAACCTTCTTTGTGATTTCAGCAATAACAGCAGCGTCGTCAGCCGCTCCGCCTTCTTCTGCAACTCCGCAATCCGGAATGTGGCAGTTGTGACAGCTCATATGACCATTCTTGTTATTGGGGCAAAGGTCAGCAGGATGCTTGCCTGACATACCAAATGCACGTCTTACTTCATAGAGCTTCTTCATCTGTTCTTTTGTGAATTCCTGAGGTCCGCCCAACTGATTCGAGAGGAACAGAAGCTCAGCATAGAACTCAAGTGATTCCATCTTGTGATATGCCGCAAGAAGTGAATCAGAATAAGCAAGTGCGCCGTGGTTTTCAAGAAGAACTGCATCATAGTAGGGCAAGTACTTCTCAACAGCGTCGGGAATTTCGTTTGTTGAAGGTGTTCCGTATTCAGCAATGGGAACACAACCAAGAGCAATAACAGCCTCGGGCATGATGGGCTGTGTCAGGGGCTTACCTGCAATAGCAAAGCTTGTTGCATAAATGGGGTGAGCATGAACAACCGACTTAACATCAGGACGATGCTTGTAAACTCTCATATGCATTTTAATTTCAGAAGAAGGCTTGAAGCCCTTGTTTGCCTGAATAACGTTACCCTCGGCATCAACCTTACAGATGTATTCGGGTGTCATAAAGCCCTTACT
>JAFSDN010000112.1 GCA_017436245.1 Clostridia bacterium | reverse complement strand
CGATTTTTTCGAGGGTATCAAAATCACATATTCTGCCATAATTTCTTTTGTTGAAAGACTTGAAAAACTTGCTAAAGAAACCAAAGGCTCCGAAAAAATGGCAAAAGCGCTTGAAAACATAAAGACAAATCCCCCAAAAACCTTTTATGAGGGACTTCTTGTTATGTATATATATTTTATGTTAAGTGAACATATCGAAGGTCTTCAGGTGCGTTCTCTCTCAGGCTTTGACAATTTGTTTTTCTCTCTTTTCCAAAATGACCTTAAAAAAGGTGTTACAGAAGAAGAAATCCGAACAGACCTTGCATATTTCTTTTTGCAGTTCACTTCCATTGCAAACTACTGGAATCAGCCTGTGTTTTTAGGCGGTTGCAAGGAAGATGAGTCTACCGAAATCAACGAACTGTCTTATGTTTTTCTCGATGTTTATGACAGAATGAGGCTATACAATCCAAAGGTACAAATCAAGGTTGCAGACAGCACTCCCGTGGATTTTATATTAAAGGCACTTGATATGATACGTCGTGGCAATAACTCCATTGTCTTTGTGTCGGATGCAACTATCCGAAAGGCTCTGATAAACAGCGGTACAACGCCTGACGAAGCAAGACTTTGTAATATCAAGGGATGCTATGAGTATTCCGTTCAAAGCTCGATGGGCTGCGGTATGAACTATGTCAATCTCGTGAAACCGCTGGAGCATATCTTACACAAAGGCTGTGACAGCGTCACGGGTGAATTTGCCGGACTCGATGCACCCGACCTTGCAGATTATGACACATTTGATAAGCTTTTTGAAGAATACAAGAGGCATCTTGCCCACATTTGTGATTATGTAATGGATACGGTAAATGCATATGAGGATTATCTTGCATACATAAATCCCCAATCCATGCTCTCGGCTACATATCCGTCATGCATCAAAAAGGGAAAAGATGCACTTTGTGGCGGAGGTGTATACAACACTTCAAATATTATGTTCGGATTCATTGGAGACCTTGCCGATTCAATGTCTATGATCAAAAAGTATGTGTATGAGAAAAAAGAAATAACACTTCAAGAACTTGTTGAAATGCTGGACCGAAACTTTGAAGGAAGTGAGATTTTCAGAAGGAACCTGCTGAATGACCGCGACAAGTACGGAAATAATAAGGTTTTGCCCGATGGAATTGCTACGAATATTGTTGATTTTGTAGTTGCAAAATGCACAGGCAGACCAAATGCAAAAAAGAGAGATGGCAAGTGGACTCTCGGTTTCCACGTTGCAAGAATGTCATATATCCAAGGAGCAAAAACAGCCGCATCTCCCAATGGCAGACTCAAAGGTGAGGAGCTGTCAAAAAACATTTCTGCTTCCATGGGACAATGCAGAGAAGGTGCAACAGCGGCAATTCTCAGTGCAACGAAAATTGATGCCACAAAGTTCACAAGTGATGCTTGTCTTGACCTGGCACTCCTCCCCTCTGCTGTAAAAGGAAGTGACGGACTTGAAGCCATGTACGGACTTCTTACGACATTTATAAAACGTGGCGGTCACGCAATGCACATAAATGTATTTGATGCCGAAACCCTTCGTGATGCGCAGAAAAATCCGGAAAAATACCGTGACCTGCAGATTCGTGTCTGTGGCTGGAATGTGCTCTGGAATAACATAAATGAGGTTGAACAGGAAGGGTTTATCCGTCAGGCAGAAAGTTTGGTGTAATAAAATGAAGATGATAAATACTGTTTTGGGCGAAATACATCCTAATGAGATAGGCAATGTGTTAAGCCATGAGCACATCATATGTTGCTCTCAT
>JAFSDN010000111.1 GCA_017436245.1 Clostridia bacterium | reverse complement strand
GCTGATGGAGGGCTATATGGATGTTATTTCACTTCATCAGAGCGGATTTGACAATGCGGTGGCATCCTTGGGAACGGCATTCACCCCACAGCAGGCAGAGCTTTTGAAACGGTATGCCGACAAGGCGGTGCTTTGCTATGATTCGGACGAGGCAGGACAAAAGGCAACCGACAAGGCGGGCGAAATTCTCAGAGAAGCAAACATCAAAACCAAGGTTCTGACAATTAACGAGGGCAAGGACCCTGATGAATATATAAAAACCAAAGGGCCTGAGATGTTTGGGCTGTTGATTGACAACGCCGTGAGCTTTATTGAGTATAAAATAGCGAATATTGAGAAAAAATATAATCTTGAGGATGCTGTTGAAAAATTGGAATTTATTGAGCAAATTGCAAAAATTCTTGCCAATATACAAAGCGGTGTCGAAAGAGAAATTTATATAAAAAAGATTGGCCGAAAGACCGAAATTTCACCCGACAGCATCAGCGCTCAGATTGACAATGTGATACGCAGAAAGCGGTCATCGGACCGCACCCGTGATATGCGTCGTGAAAAACGTGAGTTTGAGGAACGGACAGGCGGCAGAACGGATTTGGACAAGATGCGGCTCTATAATGCCGAAAAACTGATGCTGAATCTGATGTGCGAAAAAGAGATTTTCAAGGGCGTGAAGGAAAGACTTGTGCCCGGGGATTTTTCGGAGGGTCTTCACAGAAGGCTTGCCGCAATCATCTTTGAAACAATGGAACGTGACGGAAAGGTTAACCCCATGTCGGTGATTTCAGAGTTTGACGGCGGAGATATTGGAGCGGTTTCGGAAATTCTTTCGGATGATAAAAATGTTGACAACAAACTTGAAGCGGCAAGAATGCCATTCCGCATTATTCTTGGCTATAAGCAGAAGCAGCAGGACAAAACGGCGGCTGTTGAGGGTGATACGGCAAAGCTTCAGGAGATTATGGACAGATTGAAAAAGGATAAAAAATAGAAAGGCGAAAAAGAATGAGTAACAAGAAAAAGAGTGCAGAAAAAGCTGCGGAAACAAAAAAGCCCGTTTCAAAAGAGGTTCAGAAGCAAGCCGTTCAGGAATTGCTTGAACAGGGCAAAAAGGCAGGCGAGCTTACCCTTGGTGAGATTTCGGCAAAGCTGGAAGCCGTTGAAATGGAAACCGAACAGATTGAACGAATCTATGACCTGATTGAAAAAACAGGAATTGAGATTATAGGTAACTTTGGGGACGATATTCCCGAGCTTGAGGGCGATGAGGATTTTGAAATCACCGAGGATGAGCTTGCAGACCTCACTGTTCCGGACAGCGTCAGCATTGACGACCCTGTTCGTATGTATCTGAAGGAAATCGGAAAAGTTCCGCTTCTTTCGGGTCAGGAGGAAGCTGACCTTGCACAGAAGATGTCCGAGGGCGACCTTGATGCAAAACACCGTCTGGCAGAGGCGAATCTCCGTCTTGTTGTCAGCATTGCAAAAAGGTATGTTGGCAGAGGCATGCTGTTTCTTGACCTTATTCAGGAGGGAAATCTTGGTCTTATTAAAGCAGTTGAAAAGTTTGATTACACAAAGGGCTATAAGTTCAGTACCTACGCCACATGGTGGATAAGACAGGCAATTACCCGTGCCATTGCCGATCAGGCAAGAACAATCCGTATTCCTGTTCATATGGTTGAAACAATCAACAAGTTCATAAGAGTTACACGTCAGCTTGTTCAGGAGCTGGGTCGTGACCCGCTGCCCGAAGAAGTTGCAAAGGAGCTTAATATGCCCATTGACAAGGTTGGCGAAATTATGAAGATTGCGCAGGAGCCTGTGTCCCTTGAAACACCAATCGGTGAAGAGGAGGACAGCTCGCTTCAGGACTTCATTCAGGACAACGAGACTCCTGCACCTCAGGATGCGGCAACCTTCCGTCTTTTAAAGGAACAGCTTGTGGATGTGCTCAGCACTCTGACCCCCCGTGAGGAAAAGGTTCTGAGACTCCGCTTTGGTCTTGACAACGGCAGGGCAAGAACCCTTGAAGAAGTGGGTAAGGAATTCAACGTTACCCGTGAAAGAATCCGTCAGATTGAAGCAAAAGCACTGAGAAAGCTGCGTCATCCAAGCAGAAGCAAAAAGCTCAAGGATTACCTTGAATAAAACCATGGGGCTGTAGCAACACGATTTCAAATCGGGTTGACTACAGCCCCTTTTCTTATATCAGCACAAATTAAAGACCAAGAGTTTTGAGATAATCACGGCTCATCTTTGCTGTTTCAAGAGTGGGTGTGTCATATGAGCTGTCCTGTTCAACAATCACATATTCAACGCCTGTTTCTTCTGCTGCCGCAAGAATTTCATTAAAGTTCTGAATACCGTAGCCCACGGGACGGAACCTGAATCCTGTTTCTTCCTGTGAGGGCTTTTCTGTTTCTTCACCGCTGTTGCCGATGAGTGAATAAACCGGGCCTGCACCAAGTTTTTCGCACTCAAAATCCTTCAGATGAAGAACTTCAAGTCTGCCTGAATATTTTCTCATATAAGCGGCAGGGTCTTCGCCTGCATAATGTACCCAGCAGGTGTCAATCTGGGGCTGAAGACATTCGGCGGGAATTTCCTCATACAGCCAGTCAAGAAGATACTTTCCTTCAAATTTATTAAATTCAAAGTCATGGTTGTGATAAAGAAGCTGAATACCGTTTTCCTTCAAAGCCTTACCGTATGCCATAAAGTTTTCAAACGTTGTCATCCATTCTTCTGTTCCTTTGAGCTTTTCTGCCGGATACCATGGAATAACCGCATATTTAGCGCCAATGGTTTTGAAATATTCAATTGTACCCTTTGGGTCATCAAGGAATAGGTCGATTCGCTGATGAACAGAAATTGCTGTGAGCTCGTATTTATCCAGCATAGCCTTTACTTCCTCAGCAGAATAATTATAAAATCCTGCAAATTCAACGCAAGTATAGCCCATTTCCTTTACGGCTTTCAAAGCTGCATCCATATCCTCTGCCATTTTGTCACGAATGGAATATAACTGAAGTCCAACCTTAAATTTTTTCATAAAACTTCCTCGCTCTCATTTTTATATTTCAGGAATTTCCACTTTTACTTCCTGTCCAAGTTTGCTTGATTTATTTATTGCATCAATAATTGCCTGATTGATTATAATTTCCTTTGATGGGATGGGAGCTTCGCCGCCGTTCTTTACAGCATCAACAAAGGACCTGATTTTGTGGTAGAAGCAACCCTTGTCAACGGGCGGAAGTACGGGGAATTCAGTTACAACGTCCTTACCTGCAATTCTCTGATACAGCTTCAAAGCTCCGCCGATTGAGCCGTTCCAGCATTCTGTGGAGGGGATTCTGAGACTACCCTTTGTTCCCATAATAATGGTATCACCGGGGGTATCAAGATGCATTGCCCATGCAATTCTGAAGTCAAGGATAATGCCCCCTTCAAGTCTGACAAACGCCGCGCCAAAGTCATCAACGCCAAAGATGTTGGCATATTCTGCAGGCTTGCCGTCTGCTTCAAAATATTCAGGGTCTCTTCCAAAGAAATCCGACGTATAGCCCGAAACCGTGAGAGGCTTGGGATAACCGATTGCATTGAGAACCATATCAAGAGAATAACAGCCAATATCGCCCAAAGCACCGATTGCGCCCTTGTCCTTTTCAATAAAGGTTGTACCAAAGGGTGTGGGGATTCCGTGACGTCTGCCGCCGCCTGTCTGAATATAGTATATATTACCCAGAACACCCGACTGAACAATTTGCTTGACCATCTTCATGTTGTTGTCAAAGCGGGGCTGAAAACCGATTGAAAGGATTCTGCCGCTCTTTTTCTCTGCCTTGCAGATTTCAACAGCCTCATCCAACGTTACGCACATGGGCTTTTCAAGAAGAACGTCAACACCGTGTTCAAGGGCATAAATGGCACACTCTGCATGGGTTGAGTTATATGTACAGATGCTCACAGCATCCACCTCGCCCGAATCAATCAGCTCCTTGTGGCTTGGGTAACATTTTGCACCCTCAACGCCGTTTTCCGCAAAGAATTTTTCAGCCTTTCCGGGAATCAGGTCTGCCCCTGCAACCACCTTAACATCAGGCATTTTCAGATATTCAACAAGATGAGTTCCCGCAATCCAGCCCGTACCGATAATACCTATCCGCACAACTTTGCTTGTGTCGATAACTTCCTCACTCTGGTCATACTTGAAAGCATCCAGATCACTTTTTGCCATAACTATCACCTTTCTTTTTATAGATATTGATTTTTCCAACAATTTGTGATAAAGTAATTATAT
>JAFSDN010000110.1 GCA_017436245.1 Clostridia bacterium | reverse complement strand
TCGAACCAAAAACCCTTGTACGTTCAATTTTGAACTTATTGACCTTTGCTCTGCCCAACTCCATCTTCCGCTTTTTATTGTGAGTAACATTTTCACGATGAAAAACCTCGGCAAAGCCTTTGCGAAGTGTCAATCTGAGACCAATTCGCTTATAATCCGAAAGAACAAGCAAGGAACGTATGAAGGAAATACCGATTTTCTGAAAAATCTTTTCAATCATCAGACCTGTTCGCCAGATGTTTGTGTAGTGAAGGTCAATTTCCTCCTGCTTGTGCTGATGTGCCTCAAACTGTATCTGCATAATTGCATTTCTGTCGGCTTCAATTCGTTCCTTCAGCTTTTGGTTTTCAGCTTCCTTTTCATTCAGTTGTTTTTTCAGCTCGCTGATAATATTTTGGGTATTTTCAGAGAGATTGTTATTGTTGTTAGTTTCCATGTTATTCTCCCAGGCGGATTTCCGACGGCATTCTGAGAACTCCGAAATACTCTTTTTCACAAATGATTTTTATATATGCCGCACCCTCAATATAGTCATAATAGGTTATTGGGAAGGTGTTTCGCATTTCAAGACCTGCCGTGAGGGTATATTCACCCTCGTTGAGGTAGACAGGGAACGAGAACTTCAGATTATTACGCCCTGTGTGGGCAAACCTCATATTCTGGTCGTGAAGTGCCGTTACATACAAATCAAGACCGTTTTTGTTTTTCAGGGAAATGGCAAAGCCCGTGTCCGAGAGGTTTGCATCTTCAGGTACATCAACAAGAATCTCAACTTCCATTCTCTCGCCCGAATTAAACAAATCACTTTCACGGTTACCACGGATTACTCTGACATTTTTTATGCAGCCCACATCCGAGCCAAAACGGTTTATTGAATTAAACTCCTTTTCGGGCTGAATTTCTTCAATCTTTTCCTTTTTTGTCATGCCCGAAATACAAGCCATTGCATCGGGCTCACAGCTTGTTATAAATTCCATATACTTTGAGGTTACATCCTGAACCTCGCCGTCCATAATCATTCTGCCGCAGTCAAGCCAAATTGCCCTTGTGCAGAAGCGACGCACGGCATCAACATCATGGCTCACAAACAAAATGGTTTTTCCTTTTGATTTCAGTTCCTCAAACTTGTTGTAGCACTTTGCCTGAAATCTGTAATCACCAACAGCAAGGGCTTCGTCAACAATCAGAATGTCGGGGTCGGAATTGATTGCAACGGCAAAGGCAAGACGGACAAACATACCGCTTGAATAATTTTTTACGGGACGCTCAATAAACTCACCGATTTCAGCAAAAGCCGCAATTTCATCAATTTTTTCGTCAACTTCTTCCTTTTTCATTCCCATAATTGTTCCGTTGAGGTAGATATTTTCAATTCCCGTATACTCGGGATTGAAGCCTGCACCAAGCTCAAGGATTGCCGCAACGGTTCCATCCATTATTCTTTCACCCGAGGATTGATTTATAACCCCTGTGAGAATTTTCAGAAGTGTTGATTTGCCGGAACCGTTTTTTCCGATGATACCAACGGTTTCGCCTTTTTCTATGCTGAAATTAATATCATTGAGGGCATAAAAATCCTTTATTTTATCCTTGAATTTTTTAGGAAAAAAGGCTTCCTTGATTCTGTCGCCCGGTTTATTGTAAATCTTGTAAACCTTGCTCAAATTCTTTACCCCAATTGTCAAGTCGGTCAGTCCTTTCAAAGTTTTTCAATAATTTTCAATCAGATTCTTCACTGCGTTCAGAATGACCCAAAATCGTCATACTGAGTGTAGTCGAAGCATCCTTAAAATTTTCAATTATATGGCAAAAGGGCTTTTTTCAAAGTTGAAAATGCCCTTCAATTATCCTCATATATCCTTTTTGTAAGTTACAAATGTTATGTAAAGCCCTTTTTCGGTCTTTATCATATTTTCCTCTTTGATGTGCCAGTTGTTTTTTTCATCAAAGTTCAATAAAAATCTGTCTGCCTTATATGCAAAGTCAATTTTTGTTATATATGCAGTATCGCAATACTTTTCGGCTTCGTTATAAACTGATTCACCGCCGATGAAAAAAATGTCTTCATCAGTATACTCCGATTTTGCAATTTCAATTGCCTTTTCAATGCTGTCGCAAACAACAACACCTTCGGGAGCAAAATTTTTGTCATGAGTCAAAACAATATTAAGCCTCTTTGGAAGAGGTTTTTGATTCGGGAAAGATAAAAATGTGTTTTTTCCCATAATCACAGCCTTTCCTGAGGTTGTTTCTCTGAAAAATTTCATATCTTCGGGAATATGGTCAAGAAGTCTGTTTTCAATTCCTATTCCCCAATTTATATCTGCTGCCGCAATTATATTCATAATTTTTTCCTCTTTATAACATTCTATATTGCCACGGGAATATTTTTTATCTGTTCACCGGCTTTGTAATCAACAAGCTCAAAATCATCGGGAGTGAAATCATAAAAATTCTTTATATCCTTATTGATTATGAGCTTTGGCGCATCAAACTGTTCACGTGATATTAGCTCCTGAACAAGGGGAATATGCCTGTCATAAATGTGAGCATCGGCAATAACATGAACAAATTCGCCCACTTCAAGTCCGCTGACCTGAGCAAACATATGGGTCAAAGCAGCATACTGACAAACATTCCAGCTGTTTGCGGTCAAGGTGTCCTGAGAACGCTGATTGAGAATTGTGTTCAGCTTGTTTCCCGTAACATTAAAGGTCATGCTGTATGCACAGGGGTAAAGGTTCATTTCATTCAAATCCTGATGAACATAAATATTTGTCATTATTCTTCGGCTCTGAGGATTATTTTTCAGGTCAAAAAGAACCCGGTCAACCTGGTCAAATTCCCCTTCCTTATATTTATGCTTTATTCCCATCTGATAGCCGTATGCTTTGCCGATTGAGCCGTTTTCGTCAGCCCACTGGTCCCAGATATGACTTTTTAAATCCTTTATATTATTGGATTTTTTCTGCCATATCCAAAGAATTTCGTCAATGGCACTTTTCAGATATGTGGGACGAAGGGTGAGGATGGGAAATTCCTCGGCAAGGTTATAGCGGTTCACAACACCGAATTTTTTTACGGTATGGGCAGGAGTTCCGTCCTCCCATTTTGGGCGAACTTCAAGACCTTCATCCGACCATCCGTTTTCAATTATATCTTTGCACATTTCAACAAATATTTTGTCTGCTTTGCTCATAATAACACCTTTTTTAAGATAATATAGAATAGATGCGTAAAGTAAATATCATTTATATATCCAAATTAACTACCGACTTTGAATGTTCCTCAATAAATTCACGTCTTGGTTCAACCTTGTCGCCCATGAGAATTGTGAAAATTTCATCGGCACGTTTTGCATCTTCAAGGTCAACACGGAGCATAATACGCTTTTCAGGGTCCATTGTTGTTTCCCAAAGCTGTTCGGGGTTCATTTCACCAAGACCCTTATATCTTTGAATTGATGCTTCGGGAATTTCTTCAAGAGCATTTTTCAAGTCTTCATCGGTATATGCATAAATAACCTTTTTACCCTTATACACCTTGTAAAGTGGAGGCTGTGCAATGTATACATGACCTTCACGGATGAGAGGTTCCATATAACGGAAGAAGAAAGTCAAAAGAAGTGTTCTGATGTGGGCACCGTCGACGTCGGCATCGGCCATGATAACAACCTTGCCGTATCTGATTTTTGAAACATCAAAATCAGACCCGATTCCTGCACCGATTGCGGTTATAACAGGAAGGAGCTTTTCGTTTGAAAATACCTTGTCAATTCTTGATTTTTCAACATTAAGCATTTTTCCCCACAAAGGAAGAATTGCCTGAAAACGTCTGTCACGACCCTGCTTTGCACTGCCGCCCGCAGAATCTCCCTCGACGATATATATCTCGGTAAACTCGGTGTCTCGTGAAGAACAGTCGGCAAGCTTGCCGGGAAGTGTGCTTGATTCAAGAGCAGATTTACGTCTTGTATTGTCTCTTGCACGCTTTGCAGCTTCTCTTGCACGGGATGCGGTCATTGCTTTTTCAACAATTATTTTTGCAATAACGGGATTCTCTTCAAAAAACTCACTGAGCTTTTCGTTTATCATTTTTTCAACAATTGTACGCATTTCGCTGTTGCCCAGCTTGGTTTTTGTCTGACCTTCAAACTGAGCTTCGGTAACCTTTACCGAAATTATGCAGGCAAGACCCTCACGGGTGTCCTCACCCTTGAGGTTTTCCTCATTTTCCTTGAGCATCTTATATTTGCGGGCATAATCATTTATGACCTTTGTTAATGCTGCTTTAAAGCCTGTTTCGTGAGTTCCGCCTTCGGTTGTATTGATGTTATTTGCAAAGCTTTCGATATTTTCGGTATAGCCGTCGTTATACTGCATTGCAATTTCCGCTTCGGAATTTTCACGTACTGCATTAACATAAATAACTTCCTCATGAATGGGAGTTTTGTTTCGGTTCAGATACTGAACAAATTCCTTTATACCGCCCTCATAATGCAGAACATCCTCACGGAACTTTCCGTTTTCATCAGGACGTTCATCCTTGAGGACAATTCTGATTCCTGCATTCAAAAATGCCTGTTCACGAAGCCTTGTCAGAAGCACGTTATAGTCAAAAACAAGTTCTTCAAAAATAAGATGGTCGGGCTTGAAATGAACAAAGGTACCGGTTCTGTCGGTATCACCGATAACCTTCAGTTCATTGAGCTTTGCTCCACGTTCATATTTTTGATAATGAACATTCTTTCCGTCGCAGATTTCAACCTCAAGATATTCTGAAAGAGCATTAACAACAGACGCACCAACACCATGAAGACCGCCCGAAACCTTGTATCCACCGCCGCCAAACTTACCGCCGGCATGAAGAACCGTGAAAACAACCTCAACAGCAGGCAGACCCGTTTGTGCCTGAATACCAACAGGAATACCACGACCGTCGTCACGGACGGTTATGGAATTATCCTCCTTTATTGTAACCTGAATCTCCTTGCAATAGCCTGCCAAGGCTTCATCAATGGAGTTATCCACAATTTCGTAGACAAGATGATGAAGACCCCTTGCAGTTGTGGAGCCGATGTACATTCCCGGACGCTTTCTGACAGCTTCAAGTCCTTCAAGAACTTGAATATTGCTCTCGTCATATGAATTTTCAACCGGTACGTTTGTTATGTTTTCTGCCATACTTATTACCTTTTACCTTTCTGTTCCGACTTTTGAAAAAGTAAAACACGTTTATATGATTATAAATTTTTACTCCATATATTTTCTGATTCGCCCGGCAAGGGCTTTTGTTGAAATATTTGTTATATAAATAACAGATTGTCCCTCTTCCTCGCAAACAACAAAGGATTTTGGAATTTCCTCAGACACATTGCGAACAAAGCCTTCTTCTTCAACAATCTTCAAAAATTCTTTTGAATACTTTGAAATTGAAGTGCTTTCAAGGTCAAGTATTGAAATAATATCTTTTGTGTTCACAACCGTGTCACAGCCTAAATGCAAGTACACTCCAAAACACTTCCTTTTTCTATCTTTATAAAATTTCCCCTGCTGAGGGATTTGAATCTTTCCTTATCGGTGCAGGTTATAAAAATCTGCATATTTTCCAGCTTGTTTAAAACATAATCCTGACGCAGATTGTCAAGCTCGCTCATTATATCATCAAGGAGAAGAATGGGATATTCTCCGATTTCACCTCTGAACAGCTCAACCTCGGCAATTTTCTGAACAAGAATTGCAGTTTTTTGCTGACCCTGTGAGCCGAAAAGCTTCAAATCCGAGCCGTTTATTCTGAACTCAATATCATCACGGTGAGGACCAAGAATACATTCACGGTACTTCATTTCACGTTTGAAAATATCCTTTGATTTTTCACGCAGGATGTCACGAATATTATAAACTGAACTTTGTTCAATTTTTTCACCACAGGATATATAATCAAGAGTCAGTTCTTCTTTTCCACCCGAAATATCAAGCTGAACTTTTTGAGCAATTTTTTCAATCTTTTTTATATACTCATATCTTACTTTGATTATATAAGCCGCAAATTCAAAGAGTTTTTCATTGAGAACCGAAAGCAAAAGCTCATCAACCTTTTCTTCCTTCAGAAGACGGCTTTTTTGTTCGGTTATCTTTCTGTATTCCGAAATTGCGTTGAGATAGCCCACCTTCAACTGACTTATCATTATATCAATATTCTTTCTGCGCTTTTTTGGACCTTCACGAATGAGACTCAGATATTCAGGTCCAAAGAAAACCACATTCAGCTTTCCCACAAGCTCGGAATTTTTCTTTACGGGAATATCGTTTATAACAATCTTTTTTCTTTTTACCTTATCAATTATAATTTCACCGAAATTCTCATTTTCCTTTGAAATGAAATTCATATTTATTTCAGCCGAACTTTCACCAAACTTAATCATTTCATGGTCTTTTGAGGCACGGTTTGACTTGCCAAGAGAAAAGAGGTAGATTCCCTCCAGAATATTTGTCTTTCCCTGAGCATTATTCCCATAAATTACATTAACCTTTCGGTTAAATTCAATTTTTTCATTTTCATAATTTCTGAAATTTTTGAAGCTTATATCATTTACAATCATTTGAGTCGTCTGGGAAGAAGGAGATACAGATATTTATCGCCTTCCATGGGAGTTATAATCATGGGATTTACATTCTTTTTGAATTTTATTCTGACTGTTTCATCGTCACAGGCTCTGAGAACATCAAGAAGAAATTCATTGAAGAATCCGATTTCAAGATTTGCATCGCCTGTTTCAACGTTTATGTTATCGTCAACATTTCCGACAATTGTTTCACAGGAAATGTTGATGTTATTTTCCATAATCTTTAATTTTACGGGTGCATCGTTTGAATTACCGTTTATAATCAGCGAAGCACGGTAAACAGAGTCAAAAAGCTCATAAAGAGGACATTCAAGCTCAATTTCACCATCATTATAAATTGCACTTTCGTATTTTATATATTCGCCTTCAATGAGACGTGTAACAATTTTATAGTTTTCAAAAATGAACACTGCATTTTTTGAAGTGCAGTTGATTTCAACAAAATCCTCATCATCTTTAAGAATTTTTGTTATATCCCCAAGGGTTTTTGCAGGAACAATAAAGCTCCTTTCGGGATATTCGCCGTCAAGGTGATATGTTCTGACAGCCATCTTGAAGCCGTCGGTTGCAACCATTTTTATTAAATCGTTATTAATTTCAATAAGACAGCCTTTGAGAACAGGTCTGTTGTCACTGAGTGATGTACAGAAAATTGTTTTTGTTATCATCTCCTTAAGAGATGCTTTTTTTACCTTTATTGAATATTCTGGGTCAACCTTTGGAAGCTCGGGAAATTCCATTGGATTAAGCCCCATAATTTCAAACTTTGCATTTCCGCTCTTTATTGTGCAGTAATTGATTTCGTTTGTTTCAATGTAAACCTCGTCAGCAGGAAGATTTTTTATAATATTTCCAAGCATTTTGGCATTTAAAACAGTCTGACCGGGTTTTATGACACGGCCTTCAATTTTTGCCTCAATTCCCATTTCCATATCATTTGAAACAAAGGTGATGAATCCTTCAATATCCGCTTTTATATAAATGCCTTCCAGTATTGCAAAGTTGGAATGCGAAGAAACAGCCTTTGAAACAGCACTGATTGCTTCGTTGAGTATATTTTTGTTACAAATTATATTCATTTTTATTCAATTCCCTTTCTTAGGTAAAATAATATCCCTATTCAGCCAAATACATTATAACATATGTTTTGTATAAAATCAATCATTTTTTGCGATTAAGGGTAAATTTTTTAGCAAATAAAAAATTTTAACAAAAAAAACAGTTTTTTATTGTAATTTTTTCTTTTGTGTGTTACAATGTTTATGCTACACTCTTAAATTAAAATAGGGGGAGATTATATATTCTTTTAAAATTAAATAAAAAAAACCATTCCTACAAATAATATGCTTTGAGAAAAGCATACTCTCCTAAACGGATTTGTAGAGAATGGTAAATTTATTATTGTCTTTCCTTTTATTTTAAGAGTGTAGCAGCCTTAAATAAGTCGGAGTTGTATGTTTTTCATGTGCGGCTTCACTTTGTGGGGCTGCACATTTTTTTATAAAAAGGAGATATTTTTATGGAACCTATGAACCAGGCACAAAGAGTAGCATTTTTAATTTATCAGGACATTGACCTTGCGATAAATAATCTGAGAAGGGCACAAAAGAGACTTGATTTTTTGTCACAGACCTTTCTTCCTGATTTGAAGGAAGATAAATTATTCCCATTAAGTTATTTATATGACGAAATTGATTTTTTAAAGAAACAGGAAGACAAGGAAAATGAAAAATGAATTTTTCTATATATAAATATAATATATATATTTATAGTTGATGATGCTGTTGTTGGGGGTGTTGATTATGTTGAAAAGTTGTTTTTGCATTGAAATAACAGGGGTTTTGGCTTGTTAATTTCATGTTGATAAGTGAAAAAAGTTATCAACAAAATCAACAGGGACGTTTTTTTGAAAAAATTATCAACAATCAGATTATGAGTTATTATGTTTATTTTGTGGATAAGTTTGTTAAATTTTTATTTTTTAAATTTATAGATTGACAAAATTCAAAAAATAATATATTATATGGTTGATGCATTTTGTGCATCGGTCATATATAAAAAAAGAGGTGAAAAAAATGGCTTATACAATTAATGATGATTGCATCATGTGCGGTGCTTGCGCAGGCGAATGCCCCGTTGACGCAATTACTGAAGGTGACGGCAAGTACGTTATTGATGCTGATGCTTGCATCGATTGCGGAAGCTGTGCAAGTGCTTGTCCTGTTGACGCTCCTCAGGCATAAGTGAATTTAAAATTTACCCAAAAAGAGAGTGCTTCGAAAGTTGTACTCTTTTTTTATTTAACTAATTAATATTAGACCCTTCGCCTTTGTTCAGGGTGACGATTTTTTTGGTCATTCTGAACGTAGTGAAGAATCTTTCATATATAAAGAGGAAAATTTATGAACAGAGAAATTTTTGAAAAGGGAATTATTGAGCTTGGATTTTCGGTTTCAGAGGAGAAGATAAACAAGTTTGAAGTTTTTTCACGGCTTTTGGTTGAATGGAACGAAAAAATGAATCTGACTGCGGTGACTGACCCTGAGGGGATTTCGGTTAAGCATTTTTTGGACAGCATTGCTCCCCTTTCGGTTTTTGATATAAAGGAAAATGCAAAGGTTATTGATGTTGGAACAGGTGCGGGCTTTCCCGGTGTTCCCATAAAAATTGTGAGAGAAGACCTTGATTTCACTTTTATGGATTCTTTGAACAAGAGAATTAATTTTTTGAAAGAGGTTTCAGAAAATATTAATTTTAAAAAAGCTGAATTTGTTCATGCAAGAGCAGAGGAAGCCGGAAAATCAAAGTTATACCGCGAAAAGTTTGATGTTGCGGTGTCAAGAGCTGTGGCAAACTTAAAGGTTTTGTGCGAATATTGCCTTCCTTTTGTTAAGGTGGGTGGAGTTTTTGCAGCATTCAAGCAGTTTGAGGTTGAAGACGAAATTGACGATGCAAGGGCAATGATTGGAACTCTGGGCGGAAGGATTGCCGAAATTAAAGAAGTTGAAATTCCCTGTTCTGATATTACAAGAAAAATTGTTTTGATTGAAAAGGTAAAGGAAACTCCTGCTCAGTTTCCAAGGCGTGCAAATAAAATTAAAAAATAATCTTTATAGAGGAAAGGTTTTTAATATGATTTTATATTTTTTGACGGGAATCGGTCTTTCGATGGATGCGTTTTCGGTTGCAATCAGCAATGGTATTTGTCTTGGAAAGGTAAAAATCAAGGATGCCTTTTTGATTGCTTTGTTTTTTGGAGTTTTTCAGGGGATTATGCCGGTAATGGGTTATTTTGCAGGCGCTCTTTTTGAAGAACAGATAAAGGCTGTTGACCATTGGATTGCTTTTGTTATTCTTTTGCTCATCGGACTGAATATGATAAGAGAATCAATTTCGGAAAAAGAGGAGGATGAGTGTCAAGGCTGCAAAATTCTAAGTATAAAAGAGCTTTTCTTTCAGGCAATTGCAACCAGTATTGATGCTCTTGCTGTTGGAATTTCATTTATTGCAAGCAAGGATATAAATATTTTTGCTGCTGCCTCGGTTATTGCGGCAACAACCTTTTGTTTCAGCTTTGTGGGAGTTTTTATTGGTAAGTCAATCGGGAGATTTCTTCGTGATAAGGCTGTTATTATGGGTGGAATTGTTCTGATTTTTATTGGAATCAAAATTTTGTTTGAACATCTTGGAATATTGTTTTAGGTGATTTAAAATGATTTATACATTAACATTAAATCCTTCGATTGATTATATAATCGGAGTGGATAATATTGAATACGGAAGGGTAAACAGAACATCTTACGAAAAAATTCTTCCCGGCGGAAAGGGAATTAATGTTTCAATTGTTTTGAATAATCTTGGAGTTTGTTCCTGTGCCCTTGGGTTTGTTGGCGGATTTACGGGAGAATACATAAAAAATGCCCTTGAAGAATCAGGCGTTGAAACAGATTTTGTTTTGCTTGAAAAGGGTGTTTCAAGAATAAATACAAAGATTAAATCCAACGAGGAAACGGAAATAAATGCTGCGGGTCCTGAAATTACGGATTCTGAAAAAGCAGAATTAATGAGTAAAATTAAAAATATCAAAGATAATGATATTCTTGTTCTTGCAGGAAGTGTTCCAAAGGGCTTGGGAAAAGATTTTTACTCTGAAATTATGGAAGTTTTGAAAGAAAAAGATGTGAAAATTGTTGTTGATGCAGAGGGTGACCTTTTGAAAAACACCCTGAAGCACAGACCTTTTCTTATAAAGCCCAATAATTTTGAACTTGAAGGATTTTTTGGAGTTAAAATTAATACTCTTGATGAAACTGTTAAATATGCAAAAGAGCTTCAAAAAATCGGAGCAAGGAATATTTTTGTTTCAATGGGCGGAGACGGAGGTATTTTTGTTTGTGAGGACGGAAATGCTTTTTACTCCGAAGCACCAAAGGGAAGGGTTATAAATACCACGGGTTCGGGGGATTCTGCCGTTGCCGGATTTATTTTTGAATATGAAAAATCAAATAATTTTAAAGATGCATTTATAATGGGAATTTCTGCAGGGAGCGCAAGCGCGTTTTCAGAGAATTTGGCGAAAAAAGATGAAATTTGCGATGTTTTCCGCAAATTGACAGATAAATGCGAGGTTTTGAAGTAAAATATTTGTTTAAAACAGATATTGATTTATTTAACAAAATATTGTAGAATATTGAGTATAACAGAATAACACGAGACGGTGAAGAAAATGATTGCAGTTATTTTAAAAAGAGTAAAAGAAATATTGTTTGGCTGTATTATCTGTTCCGTTTTTTTCAATTATTTTATGGTAAATTCAGATATGCCGGAAACATCAAATACTGCCAGAGTCCTTCAGCTTTGTATATTAATTGTATTTATGATTTACAACGGATATATTATAAGGCATTTGTACTTATCTGTCAGTGATTCATTTGATTATTATCTTTTGAATACGGTGTCAATTATAATTACAATAATTATAACATTGGTATTTCGGATGATGCTGAGTCAGAATATTTACTTATGGATTTTTTCCTTTGTACATATATTTGATTTTATGTTTGAAGAAATCGGAATTATTTTTGGAATTATTCTTTTCTGCTTTTCTTTGTTTGTTTCCTGCTTCTTGTCAGAGAAATATTACAACGGAAAAGTAAGGTAAAGTTTAATGTTGACAAACAAAACCGACACTCAAAAAGTGTCGGTTTTGTGTTTATTTGGTTCTTTATGAAATTTAGTAAAAAAAGATGTTTCGACTACGCTCAACATGACCTTGTATCGGCAAGCTTTAGTCATTCTGAGCGCAGCGAAGAATCTTTACAAAGTATTTATCAAAACATTTGTTATAAAACCTTTTATTTTACTATTTCATCAATATCTGATTTGACGATTTCAGCAATTGCTTCTGCATCTTCGGGAGTTTTTCCGCAAAGGAGGCAGTAGAGCTTTATTTTTGGTTCTGTTCCCGAAGGACGGATGATGAAGTTGTTTTTGTCCTCAAGCTCAAGATAAATTACATTTGACTTGGGGAGCAGGATTTCTTCGGTCTTTCCTGTTTCAAGGTCAAGACGGACAGATTTGCTGTAATCACGCACGGCAATAACCTTTTTTCCGCCGATTGTTGAGGGGGGATTGTTTCTTACATCCTCCATAATTGATTTTATTTTTTCTATTCCCTCAATTCCTTCCATTGTAACCGAAACAACAAATTCCTTATAATATCCGTATTTTTTGTAAATATTCTGGAGCTGGTCATAAAGGCTGAGACCCATTTCACGGTAATAAAGAGCCATTTCTGCAACAAGCATTGATGCAACAACAGCGTCCTTGTCCCTTGCATATGTTCCGGCAAGGCATCCGTAGCTTTCTTCAAAGCCAAAGAGGTATGTTCCGATTCCTGTTTCTTCCGATTCCTTGATTTTTTCGCCAATGAATTTGAAGCCTGTGAGAACTTCCTTCATTTCAACACCATAGCTTTTGCAGATTTCACGGGTGATGTCGGTTGTTACGATTGTTTTTACCACGTAGCCGTCCTTTGGAAGTGTGCTTTTTTTCTGGTTCATGCTCAGGATATATTCGGTGAGCAAAACGCCCGTCTGATTTCCTGTGAGGACAATATATTCACCCGACTTGTCACGAACAAGGATTCCAACACGGTCGGCATCGGGGTCTGTTCCGATAATCAAATCGGCACCGTTTTCTTTTGCAAGCTCAATTGCAATTTTGAAGCCTTCCTTGTTTTCGGGGTTGGGGGATTCAACTGTTGGAAAATCGCCGTCGGGGCTTTCCTGTTCCTTTACAACAATAACATTTTCAAAGCCAATTCTGCTGAGAATCTTGCGGACGGGTTTGTTGCCTGTTCCGTGGAAGGGAGTGTAAACAAATTTCAGTTCTTTTCCCTTTTCACGAACAAGGTCGGGGTTTTGACATTGCATTTGAACATTGTTCAAATATTCTTCTTCAACCTCATCGCCCATAATTTCGATTATTCCTGATTTAACGCCTTCGTCAAAGTCAATTATCTTTGCACCGCCAAATATGGGAGTTTTTTCAATTTCTTCAAGAACAATTGCCGCAAGGTCGGGGTTCAGCTGTGCGCCGTCACTTCCGTAAACCTTATAACCGTTATATTTTGCAGGGTTGTGGCTTGCGGTGATTGCAATTCCTGCAGTTGTTTTTTTGTATCTTATTGAAAATGAAAGCTCAGGAACGGGTTTAAGCTCTGAAAAGATGTATGCTTTGATTCCGTTTGCCGCCAGAACCGATGCCGAAACCTTTGCAAATTCCTCGGACTTGTGGCGGCTGTCATAGGCGATTGCAACGCTGAGAGCTGCATCCTTGGGATTTGTTTTTATAAGCTGATTTGCAAGACCCTGAGTTGCACGGGCAACAATATAGCTGTTCATGCGGTTGAGACCCAGACCAATTACGCCGCGGAGGCCTGCTGTTCCGAATTCAAGGGACTGATAAAATCTGTCCTTTATCTCTGTTTCATTATCCTTTATTGCTTCAAGCTCCTTTTTTTCGGCATCTGTCACGTTGCTGAGCCAGTATTCATATTCATTTTTGTAGTTCATATATATTCCCTTTCATTATATAAATTTTCTTTTGAATTATTTTATTATAACATATATAATATTTTTTGTCAAAAACATTGATATTTTAAAAAAAATTTGGTATGATTAAGATAGAATACTATGTCAAAGAGAGGATGACTGTTATGGAAAAAAGAATAATTGCAATAGGTTCGGATCACGGCGGTGTTAATCTGAAGGGTACAATAAAAAAGTTTCTTGAATGGAAGGGCTTTGAAGCTGTTGATTTAGGAACCTTTGACAATGCTTCATGCGATTATCCCGATTATGCAAAAAAGGTTTGTGATGCTGTAAACGGAGGAGAGGCAGAGTGCGGTATTCTTGTTTGCGGAACAGGAATCGGAATGAGCATGGCGGCAAATAAAATTAAAGGAATCAGAGCGGCACACGTTACCGATACATACAGCGCAAGAATGACAAAGGAGCATAACAATGCAAACGTAATCTGCCTTGGGGAAAGAATTACCGGCTGCGATTTGGCTCTTGAAATTGTTGGGGCATACCTTGATGCGGAATTCCAAGGGGGAAGACATCAGAACAGAATCGACAAGTTTATGGCGTTTGAAACAGTATAAAAATTTTTGAAGAAAATTAAATTGAAGAAATTAGATGCTTCGACTACGCTCAGCATGACCATAGGGGTAGCAGTTTGCGGTCATTCTGAACGTAGTGAAGAATCTTATGGGAGGAACATGTTATGGATTCTGATATTGCAGTATTAATTCTTATTGCGGGGTTGGTTTTGAGTGTTGTTGCAATCATTTATATAATCAAAACTACAAAGCCAAATGAAAATAAGAAAACTGAATCCAAAAAAACTGCTGCCAAAGGCTCGTGTATTATTGGTAATTTTGGAAAGAATTTAAATGAAGTCAAGATTGACATAGCTCTCAATAAAATTCCCAAAAAGGCAGAAGAACTAAAGTTTGAAAAGATTGATAATACACCAAAAAGGTACGAACCTGAGGAATCGCCTTATGAAACACCGAAAGATGATCCTATGTATGATCCTGATGCGTTTTTGTTCAGGGGAAAGTATGATTATAAGTGGTGGAGAGCAAAAAACGGAGAAGATTATTACACAAGAAGACCATTTTAAGGAAAAAACCCCTCTCCGACACGGCTTTCAGCCGTGCCACCTCCCCCCAAGGGGAGGCAGAGAAGAGAATCGTGGCGATAATGTGCCAAGACTCTTCAACAGGTTCGAAATGTAATAACATTGCAGTAAAGGCTCTCCCTTTGGGAGAGCTGTCACAAAGTGACTGAGAGGGGAATAAAGATTGAAAAAGGAGACCAGCTATGAAAAATATCCGCAAGGTTAAAATAGGAAATGTTGAAATCGGTGGTGGGAATCCCATTGCTATTCAGTCAATGACAACAGCATATACTGCCGATGTTGAAAAAACTGTTGCACAGATTCACGGTCTTGAAAAAGCGGGATGTGAAATTATTCGTGTTGCGGTTTCGGACGAGGCTTCGGCAAAGGCGATTTATGACATAAAAAATAAAATAAACATTCCTCTTGTTGCGGATATACATTTTGATTACCGCCTTGCCCTCACCTGTATGGAAAGAGGAATTGATAAAATCCGTATTAATCCCGGAAACATCGGCTCGGAGGACCGTGCAAGGGCAGTTTGCGAGGAAGCAAAGCGCAGAAATATTCCAATCCGAATTGGTGTTAACGGTGGCTCCCTTGAAAAGGATATTCTTGAAAAATACGGCGAAGCAACTCCTGAGGCAATGGTTGAGAGTGCCATGGGACATGTGAAAATTCTTGAAAAATACGGATTTTATGACACGGTGATTTCCATAAAGTCATCAAGTGTGAAAAAGACCATTGCCGCGTACCGTCTTGCAAGGGAAACCTTTGATTATCCCTTGCATCTTGGAGTTACCGAAGCCGGAACATACAAAAGCGGAATTGTGAAGTCTTCAATTGGTATAGGCTCGCTCCTTGCTGACGGAATTGGTGAAACAATCAGAGTTTCTCTCACCGATGACCCCGTATTGGAGGTTGAGGCGGCAAAAATAATTCTCAAATCCCTTGGACTTCGTGAAAACGGAATTGAAGTTGTTTCTTGCCCCACCTGTGCAAGGTGCAGAATTAATCTGATTCCCATTGCAAAGGAAGTTAATGCACGTTTTGAAAACTGCGACAAAAAGCTGAAGGTTGCTGTTATGGGTTGTGTGGTTAACGGTCCCGGTGAGGCAAGGGATGCGGATATTGGCATTGCAGGAGGCGACGGCTGTGCAATGCTGTTCAAAAAAGGAGAAATTGTGGGAAAAATCCCTGAAGATAAAATTATTGAAACATTGATGAAAGAAATTGACAAAATGGAAGGGAACGAATAAGGTTTGGCAGGAATACTTGACGTATTTGACAAGGTGACGGTTCTGAACGATTTTGCTGAAACCCTTGAAAAAACGGATGTAATTGATTTTTTTGTTGACATAAAGAACAAGGGAATCCGTGTTGAAATCGGTTCAGAACAGTTGATTCCAAAAACGGAACTTTTTGCTTTTGCAGAGCAGGTGAAGTCGGTTTACGGACTCAATGACCTTGAAATTAAAGTTAAATACAGAGGTGTGGAGTTTTCTGAAAAGTATTACAGAAATCTCCTTGTTTCGCTGTTCAAAAAATGCAGTATTTGCAAAGCCTTTCTTGTGGCAAGCTACGGCGAGCTTCAGGGCGATGTTCTGAAAATCAAAAATGTCAGGTGCGGAAAGGATATTCTTGAAAAAAACAAATGTGCTTCCCTTTTGAAGGAAATAATCAGTTATGAACTTGACAGACCAATTTCGGTTGAAATTGATGCTGAGTGCATTGATATGGATGCATATACAACCGAAAAGGAGGAACGAATCACCGCTCTCAGCAAAAAGGCGGCAGAGGTTGTTCCAAAGAAGAAGGAGGAAGCTCCAAAGAATGAGGAAACAGGCGAGCCTTTGACCGTTGGATGTATTTACGGAAAGCCAATAACCGAGGATATTGTGAATATGGTTGAGCTTCGTGCCGGAATGGGCATTTGTGCCGTTCATGGCGAGGTTATTGATGTTGAAATCCGTGAAATTAATAAGGAAGGAAAGCTCATGTATATTGCCGTGAATTTTGACATCGGTGACGACACATGGGCAATCACCTGCGAGATTTTCGGAAAGGCGGAGCAGGTGAAAAGGATTCTGCCTGCAATGGTTTCGGGAAATATTTTTACTGTTCGTGGTGACTATAATTTTGATGAACGTGCAAGATGCGAAAAAATGAAGGTTCTTTCAATTGAGCTTTGCAACAAGCCGGGAATCCGTATGGACACGGCAGAGGAAAAGAGAGTTGAACTGCATCTTCACACAAAAATGAGTGCAAAGGATGCCATAACCGCACCTGCAGATTTGATTAATCGTGCGGCAAAATGGGGACACAAGGCAATTGCCATAACAGACCACGGTGTTGCTCAGGCGTTCCCCGAGGCATTGAAAACCCTTGGAAAAATCAAAAAGGGCGGTCAGGACTTCAAGGTTATTTACGGAACGGAAGGATATTTTGTTAATGACCTGCCCCTTGGAGTTGATACCGTTCCAAAAAGCTATAAGGACGGAATATACATAGTTTTTGATATTGAAACCACCGGGCTCAGCCCCGAGACCGAAACCATAACCGAAATCGGCGGCGTAAAGATTATGGATGGCGAGATTGTTAATACATTTTCAAAGCTCATAAATCCTCAAAGACCAATTCCGCCCAATATTTCGGAGCTGACAGGCATTACTGATGAAATGGTTGCAGATAAACCGAACATTGATGAAATTTTGCCTGAGTTCATTAACTTCTGCGGAAAGCTGAATCACGTTAAAAACACAATTGTTGCACATAATGCAAAATTTGATGTGAGCTTTATAAAGGCAGAGGTTGAAAGATATAACCAAAGGCATGAGGATTCGCCTCTTGAATTTGATTCATATCCTGTTATGGACACCATTGACCTTTCAAAGGAGCTTTTTCCTGAGGAAAAGAGCCACAAACTTAATCTCATGTGTGAGCGCCTTGGTGTTTCACTTGAAAATCATCACCGTGCCCTTGACGATGCCACAGCCACGGCTGAGGCACTAATAAAAATGCTCCAAATGAAAGAGGAGAGGGAATCGGACCTTGACGAAACATGGACTATTGACAAAAATGAGGAATTTTTGAAGAATCCCTACAAGCATATTATAATTCTTGCAAAAAATGAAATTGGTTTGAAGAATATGTACAAGCTCATTTCATGGTCCAATCTGAAATATTTTTATAAGCGGCCAAGAATCCCAAAGAGTGTTCTTGCACGATACCGTGAGGGCTTGATTATTGGTAGTGCCTGCGAACAGGGCGAGCTTTATGTTGCCGTGAAGGAAGGCAGGTCTGATGAGGAGCTTCGTAAGATTGCCGAGTTTTATGATTATCTTGAAATTCAGCCTTTGGGCAACAATGAGTTTATGATTCGGAACGGTGACGTGCCCGACAAGGAAGCATTGATGAATTTCAACCGCAGGATTGTTGAGTTGGGTGACGAAATGGGGAAGCCTGTTGTTGCTACCTGCGATGTTCATTTTATGGATCCCTCGGACGAGCTTTACAGACGTGTTCTGCAGGGCGCCCAGGGGTACAGTGATGCGGATATGCAGGCGCCCCTTTATTTCAGAACAACAGACGAAATGCTTGAAGAATTCAGCTATCTTGGCAGAAACAAGGCGTATGAGGTTGTGGTTAAAAATACAAACCTCATTGCGGATATGATTGAAGATTTTGAACCACTCAAGGGCGGCACATATAACCCCTCAATTGAAAACTGTGAGCAGGATTTGGAGGATATGTGCCATGCAAAGGCATACCGTGAATATGGGGACGAGCTTCCCGACATTGTGAAGGAACGAATGGACAGAGAGCTTGGCTGTATTCTCCGTTACGGTTATGCGGTTATGTATATGATTGCTCACAAGCTGGTTAAAAAGTCAAACGAGGCAGGGTATCTTGTTGGTTCCCGTGGTTCGGTTGGTTCATCCTTTGCGGCGTATCTTTCGGGGATAACCGAAGTTAATGCTCTTGCTCCACACTATATTTGCCGCAACTGCAAGCACAGTGAGTTTTTTACCAAGGGCGAATATAATATAGGAATTGATATGCCCGACAAAGACTGTCCCGTTTGCGGTGAGAAGCTTCACAAGGACGGCTTCAATATTCCATTTGAGACCTTCCTTGGCTTCAAGGGCGACAAGGTTCCCGATATTGACCTTAACTTTTCGGGGGAATATCAGGCAACGGCTCACAAATATGTTGGGGAGCTGTTTGGTGATGCCTTTGTGTTCAAGGCAGGAACAATCGGTACAATTGCCGATAAAACCGCAATCGGCTTTTACGGAAAGAAGTATTACGAGAAAAAAGGAATAAAGCCCACTCAGGCAGAGTTGAAACGGGTTTCAAAGGGGCTTATTGATATAAAAAACACAACGGGTCAGCATCCGGGCGGTATTATTGTTTGCCCAAAGACCATGGATATTCATGAGTTCTGTCCCGTTCAGCATCCGGCAGAAAAGAAGGAGTCGGGGATTATCACAACGCACTTTGACTTCCATTCAATCCACGATAACCTTTTGAAGCTGGATATACTGGGTCACGATGACCCTTCAACAATCAGAATGCTTGAAAATCTTACGGGGCTTGATGCAACCAAGATTCCCCTTGACGACCCTGACACAATGCGGATTTTTTCAAGCACCGAAACAATTGGCGTAACTCCCGAACAGATAAAAAGCAAGGTTGGAACCTTTGGAATCCCCGAATTTGGAACATCCTTCACACGACAGATGCTTCTTGATACTCTTCCAACCACATTTTATGAGCTTGTTCTCATTGCGGGACTCTCACACGGTACTGACGTATGGCTTGGTAATGCCCAGGAGCTTATCAAGGCAGGAACGGCAACACTCTCGGAGGTTATTGGTGTTCGTGACGATATTATGACGTACCTGATGAACAAGGGTGTAGAACCCGGGCTTGCCTTCAAGATTATGGAGTTTGTGCGTAAAGGTCGTGCCGCAAAGGAAGGTATGCCCGAGGAATACGAAATCCCAATGCGTGAGAATAACGTTCCTGACTGGTATATTGAATCCTGCAAAAAGATTAAGTATATGTTCCCAAAAGCCCATGCGGCGGCGTATGTTATGATGGCATTCAGAGTTGCATACTTCAAGGTGCATCATCCTCTTGAGTTTTATATTGCATATTATACCGTCCGTGCCGATTTGTTTGATGCAAAGATAATGGCGCAGGGTGACGAGCATCTTCAAAACGAGATGCGGAACCTTGAAATGCGGTCAAACGATTGGTCGGCAACCGAAAAATCAGTTTATACCATTTGTGAAATTGTTCATGAAATGTATCAGAGGGGCTTTGAATTTCTTCCCGTTGACCTTTATGAATCGGATGCTTTCAAGTTCCAGAGGGTTGACGGAAAAATCAGGTTGCCCATCAATGCTTTTCAGGGTGTTGGTGACTCGGCGGCACAGAATATTGTTGATGCCAGAGCAAACGGTGAGTTTATGTCAATTGAGGATTTGAAAACAAGGGCAAGACTCACAAAGACGGTTATTGAAACATTGTCGGAAAACGGATGCCTGAAAGGGCTTTCGGAAACAAGCCAGATTTCAATGTTTGATGAGTTGTAATTTAATATAGAAAGGAAAATAAATATGACAATTGCTGAAAGACTCGCTCAGGAGTTGGAACTGAAGCAGTGGCAGGTGGACAATACCATTGCCCTTCTTGACGAGGGAAACACAATTCCCTTTATCTCCCGATACAGAAAGGAGGCAACGGGAGAGCTGAATGACGAAGTTCTTCGTACATTCTTTGACCGCCTCACATATCTCCGAAATATGGAGGAACGCAAGGCAGACATCAAGAGAATAATTGAGGAGCAGGGAAAGCTCACTGACGAGCTTTCTGCCGAAATTGACAAGGCGGAAAAGCTCTCGGAGCTTGAGGATATTTACCGTCCATTCCGTCCAAAGCGCAGAACCCGTGCAACCGTTGCAAAGGAAAAGGGTCTTGAACCACTTGCCACAATTATTTATCTGCAGAACACAAAGGCAGAATCAATTGACGAGCTTGCATCTGAATATATTGACCCCGAAAAGGGTGTTGAAACCGTTGAGGATGCACTTCAGGGTGCAATGGACATTATTGCGGAAATTATTTCGGATAATGCGGAGCACAGAAAGGAAATCCGTGAGATTACCACAAAGACGGGGCTTCTCCAGTCCAAAGCGGCAACGGAGGAGGACTCGGTTTACAGAAACTACTATGAATTTGCCGAGCCTGTTACAAAGGCTGTTCCCCATAGAGTTCTTGCCATTGACCGTGGCGAAAACGAAAAGTTTTTGTCGGTTTCTGTTCCATGTGATGAGGAAAAAATTCTTGCCTATCTGAAAAGTGCCGAAATAACTGACAAAAGCTCAATTACGGCATACCTTGTTGAAGCTGCGGCAGAGGATGCATACACACGTCTGATTCAGCCCAGCATTGAGCGTGAAATCCGCAACGAGCTTACAGATGCGGCTCAGGAACAGGCAATGCAGGTGTTCAAGGTTAATCTGAAAAACCTTTTGATGCAGGCACCAATCAGAGGACAGGTTGTTCTTGGTCTTGACCCCGGCTATCGTACCGGCTGCAAGGTTGGAGTTGTTGACGAAACAGGAAAGGTTCTTGACACAGGTGTTATTTACATCACACATTCCGAGGGGCAGAAGGAATCTGCAAAGACTCTCATAAAAGGTCTCATAAAGAAGCATGGAATAACTCTCATTTCAATCGGAAACGGAACAGCTTCAAAGGAGACAGAAATCTTTGCGGCAAATCTCATAAAGGAAATTCCTGAATGCAACGTGAAATATATCATGACAAATGAGGCAGGAGCTTCGGTTTATTCCGCATCAAAGCTGGCAACCGAGGAATTTCCCGACTTTGACGTAACTCAGCGTAGTGCAATTTCAATTGCAAGACGTGTTCAGGACCCCCTTGCGGAGCTTGTTAAGATTGAGCCAAAGGCAATTGGTGTCGGACAGTATCAGCACGATATGAACCAAAAGCGTCTGGGCGAGGTTCTTGGCGGTGTTGTTGAGGATTGTGTTAACTCGGTTGGTGTTGACCTCAATACTGCATCGGCGCCCCTTCTTCAATATATTTCGGGTATAAATTCGACAATTGCTTCCAATATTGTAAAATACAGGGAAGAAGAAGGAAGGTTCACAAGCAGAGCACAGCTGAAAAAGGTTGGAAAGCTTGGCCCCAAGGCATTTCAGCAATGTGCAGGCTTTTTGAGGATTGCTGACGGAAAGAATGTGCTTGACAATACGGCAGTTCATCCCGAAGCCTATGAAGCGGCAGAAAAGCTCATTGAATTTTTGGGCTACACAATGAAGGATGTTGAAGACGGAAATCTGGGCGACATCAAAAGCCGTATGAAGGACAAGGATTTGACGTCACTTGCATCGGATTTGGGTATTGGTGTTCCCACACTTCGGGATATTGTGGACGAAATCACAAAGCCCGGACGTGACCCGCGAGATTCGGTTGAACAGCCGCTTCTTCGTGACGATGTTATGAGTATGGAAGACCTGAAGCCCGATATGATTCTCACAGGAACGGTCAGAAACGTTATTGATTTTGGTGCGTTTGTTGATATTGGTGTACATCAGGATGGTCTTGTTCACATTTCACAGCTCAGCGACAAGTATGTGAAGCATCCAATGGATGTTGTGTCCATTGGTGATATTGTGAAGGTAAAAGTCTTGGAAGTTGATGTTCAGAAGAAGAGAATTTCGCTCACAATGAAAGGAATTGATTAGGCAGGACAAAATGAATTTAGCGCAGACCGTTCAAAGGGAAAATAATGATTGAAATTCGCTAATATGCGAATTTCTTTTGGTCCATCCTTTGAACTATCCGCGAAACTCACCGCTTGCTGTGCATACAGCACAGCTGCGGGCAGGGTCAAACACGATAATGCTGTGTTTGACTTCGTTTCGTGTATTCTGCATCTAAATTCATTTGTCCTGAAAGATGTTGTATTGATGTTTAAGGCGGTGATATATTGAAGTCATTTTATAAAAGTTTTTTCCTCTTGCTTGTGCCAATGGCGCTGAAGGAGCTGATTGCGGCATTTATCAACCTTTTGGACACAGTTATGCTTGGTGACTTGGGTTCGGATGTTATTGCGGCAGTTGGAATTGCAAATCAATGGTATTTCTTATTTGCTGTTGTTACATTTGGTATGTGCGGAGGAGCAGGAGTTTTTGCGGCTCAGTATTGGGGCGCAAATGACATAAAAAATATGCGGAAGGTTCTGGGAATCAATCTGATGCTTGTTTCATTGCTGTCAGCTTTGTTTGTTGTTATTTCCCTTGCGGCACCGCAGGTTATAATACGGTTTTTCAGAAGTGAAAAGGTGATTGTTGATTATGGCGTAAAATATCTGAGAATTGTTTGTTTTTCATATATTTTGTCGGGCATAACGGCGGCTTATGATATGAGCCTTTGCTGCAGCGAAAAGGCAAATGTCTCATTTGTCGCACGTTTCATCGGGCTTTGTGTGAATATTGTTATGAACTGGGCATTGATTTATGGGCATCTTGGGTTTTCGGCAATGGGAATTGAGGGTGCGGCAATTGCAACAATAATTGCAAGAACGGCAGAGCTTTTGATTATTCTTTCAGTTGTGTACGGAAAAAAGCTCATTCAGGCAGCCCCCATCAAAGAAATGTTCACCTTTCCCAAGGGAATGCTCACAAAGTATTTCAAGGCGGCACTTCCCGTAACCCTTAATGAGAGCGCATGGGCATTGGGCACAGTTACATATTCATGGGTATTCTCGCAGGTTAGTGCCGAGGCAGTTGTTGTAATCACAATTGTTCAGAATATTGAACGCTTGCTTCTGGTGTTCTTCCACGGTGGAGGAAATGCAGCAGGAATACTCATCGGCAAGCTTGTTGGTGCAGGAGATACGGAAAATGCATTCAATGTTTCAAAAAGGCTATGTATTTTGAATACGGTATTCTCAATTGCTGTTGCAGGACTGTTTATTCTCATCAGACCTGTTGTGTTGATTCCGTATAACATAACAACCTCAATATATGACCAGACTTTGCGCATTTTGTTTTTGACGGCTCTTATTATGACAGTGAAATCCCTGACCTTTTATTTCATTGTGGGTGTTTTCAGAAACGGAGGAGATACAAAGTTTGCGGCAGTTATTGATATAACCTCAATGTGGCTTGTTGGCGTTCCGTTTGTTTTGATAGCAGGCCTTGTTTTCAATCTTTCACTTGAAATGATTTATATAATTATGATGAGCGAAGAGGTTGTGAAGCTGATTCTTTCTGTATGGAGATATAGAAGCAAGAAATGGATTAAAAACTTGGTTAAGGTTTAATGGTGCAGGAATGTTTCACGTGAAACATTCCTGTTTTTTTAGGCTCTTTTATAAATGTTGGGGTTTTTGACCAAAAGAGGTGTTTCGACTACGCTCAACATGACATTAACAAAGACAAAGAGGCGTCATTCTGAGCGTGGCAAAGAATCTTTTCGAAAAAAATTTGTTTCACGTGAAACAATTTAAAAAAATTTTAATATACATATTGTAATTTGTTATGAAAAGTGGTAAAATTATAACATATGAAAAAAGAGGAGGATAAAAATGGGAAAGGTAATTGCAATTGCAAACCAAAAAGGCGGAGTTGGAAAAACCACAACAGCCGTTAATCTCAGTGCCTGCCTTGGAAAGCAAGGAAAGAAAACTCTTCTGATTGACATTGACCCTCAGGGGAACACAACAAGCGGTCTTGGGGTTGACCCAAGAGCTGTTGAAACATCGGTTTATGACTGTATTATCAATGATGCCCCCATGGGTGAAGTCATTTTAAAAACTGAATTTGACGGATTGTGGATTTGCCCTTCAAACATTGACCTTGCCGGTGCAGAGTTGGAGCTTGTTATGAAGGACAATCGTGAATATGTTTTGAAGAATTCAATTGAAAAAATCAAAAATGAATTCGATTTTATTTTTATTGATTGCCCGCCGTCTTTGGGACTTATAACCCTTAACTCGTTTTCGGCGGCAGACTCGGTTCTTGTGCCCATTCAATGCGAATATTATGCGTTGGAGGGGCTCAGCCAGTTGACAAATACAATAAAAATGGTAAAGAAAAAACTAAATCCTGAGTTAAGTCTTGAAGGCGTTTTGATGACAATGTTTGACGCAAGAACAAATCTTTCGATTCAGGTTGTTGACGAAGTAAAAAAATTCTTCAAAGACAAGGTTTATTCAACCATAATCCCACGAAATGTCAGACTTTCAGAAGCTCCCAGCTTTGGGCAGCCTATTATTGAATATGATAAACATTCTAAGGGTGCGGAGTGCTATACCGACCTTGCAGAAGAAGTTATTGAACGAAACAGTTGAGAAAGGAAGTGAATATAATGGCAGAAAATAAAAAAACCGCAAAAAAAGCAATGGGACGTGGCTTGGGTGCGTTTTTTGACGACATTCAGGAAAATCCCGTGGCTGAAAAAGTTGTTAAACCACAGGCTCAGGCAGAAGAAAAAAGCGGGGTCAGAACTCTGAAACTCAGAGATATTGAACCCAATCCTGACCAGCCAAGAAAACTTTTTGAAAAAGACAAGCTGGAAGCACTTGCTGAATCCATAAAGGAACACGGCTTGATTCAGCCAATTGTGGTGAAGCCCGGCGAAAACGGAATGTATGTTATCGTTGCAGGTGAACGCAGATGGCGAGCATCAAAGCTGGCAGGACTCACCGAAGTTCCATGCGTTGAGGGCGATTACACCGAAAAGCAGGTTATGGAGCTCGCGTTGGTTGAAAATCTTCAGCGTGAGGACTTGAACCCCATTGAAGAAGCCGAGGGTTATCGCAAACTGATGGACACCTTTGGTCTCACTCAGGAGGAGGTTTCAATTCGTGTGGGAAAAAGCCGCAGTGCAGTTGCAAATTCCTTGCGTTTGAATGGGCTTTCGGACGAAATCAAGAAGCTGGTGATTGTGGGTGACCTTTCACAAGGTCATGCAAGGACGCTTCTTTCACTTGACAAAGAATCAGACAGACTTGCTGTTGCCCAGAAAATTATCAGCGACGGTCTGAATGTCCGTCAGGTTGAAAAGCTTGTTGCGGCTATGTCCGTCAAAAAAGAAAAACTTACACCACCACAGCCCGACAAAAATATTGAAAAATATTTTAAGGACCTTGAAAATCAAATTTCAGGGAAATTGGGTGCAAGGGTCACAATCAGGAACGGAAAGAACAAAGGTAAGATTGAAATTGAATATTTCAGCAATGCCGAGCTTGAAGGAATCCTCGAAAAGATAAAATGACCAAAAATGTAAAAATATGTAAAAAAACCGACCTTTTAAACATGGTCTAAAATGGATAAAACGGACAATGGCAATGAAGTTATATTAAAAAAGGCTAAAATTGATTTAAATGGCAATTTTTTAGCTTTAAAGATGGGAGGCACAAAAAACGAAAAATGAAAGAGTCAAATAAGAATGACAGCAGGCGTGTTTTCCTATATGGTGTGATTATGCTCCTTTGTGTTGTGCTTATTGTTTTAATCGGTTTCCTGACCGGCTCCGGAATTGGAGAGGACAATATTGAGAGTCAGAATCTGATTGATGAAAAGCAAAACAACATTCGCTTGCTTGAAGAAAAGGTTTCGGCATTGGAAAGTGAAGTGGAATCTTTGACGGTTGAAAAGAACAAATACATTGCACAGGTTAATTCCCTGACGGAACAGCTTCAAAGCAAACCGCTGAACACCGATGAATCCGATGCTGCAACATATGCACAGGCTTTTTCTGATTTGAAAAATATTTATGAAACATTCAAGGCAGGAAAGGTAGATGAGGCAAAGGCGGCATTTGTGAAGATTGAACCCATGGGCTATGATGATGCCACGCTTGCTTATTATGAAATTCTCAAGGACCTTCTTGGGAAAAACTAATCTTAGAAATTTATTTAATTATATATAAGGAGATATACCATGATAGACATCAGAATTTTAAGAAACGAACCCGAAAAACTTATTGAAGCACTGAAAAGAAGAAAGGAAACAAGAATTGATGTTGACCATCTTCTTGATTTGGACAAGCAGCGCAGAGAATTGGTGTTTAATGTTGAACAGATGAAGAATAAGCAGAACACAATTTCAAAGCAGATTCCTCAGTTCAAGAAGGAAGGCAAGGACACAACCGAGATTTTTGCCGAAATGAAGGAGCTTTCGGACGAAATCAAGAAGATTGATGATCAGGTCAGAGTTATTGATGAGGAAATTGAAACAATTATGTACACAATTCCCAACATTGCAAATCCCACCGTTCCCGAAGGCGATACTGACGAAGATAATATTGAAGTGAGACGCTTTATGGAACCCACAAAGTTTGATTTTGAACCAAAGGCTCACTGGGATTTGGGCGAGGATTTGGGTATCCTTGACCCTGCAACAGCCGCAAAAATCACAGGTGCTAGATTTACCGTTTACAGCGGTGCAGGCGCACAGCTTGAAAGAGCGGTTATTAACTTCTATCTTGACACACACACGAATCAGAACGGATATAAGGAAATTTTCCCGCCCTTTATGGTTCACAGAAACAGCATGGTTGGCACCGGTCAGCTTCCAAAGTTTGAGGAGGATGCTTTCAAGGTTGCAAACACAGATTATTTCCTTGTTCCCACAGCAGAAGTTCCTGTTACCAATATGCACAGAGACGAAATCCTTGACGGAAGCAAGCTCCCCATCAAGTATTGTGCATACACAGCTTGTTTCAGAGCCGAAGCAGGAAGTGCCGGCAGAGATACCAGAGGGCTCATCCGTCAGCATCAGTTCAACAAGGTTGAGCTTGTTAAGTTTGCCAACCCTGAAAACTCTTATGAAGAGCTTGAAAGCCTTGTTAACGATGCAGAATCTGTTCTCAAGCTGTTGAAGCTCCCATACAGAGTGGTTAAAATCTGTATTGGTGACCTTGGCTTCACTGCTGCAATGAAGTATGATATTGAAGTATGGATGCCCAGCTACAACAGATTTGTTGAAATTTCGTCATGCAGTAACTTTGAGGACTTCCAGGCAAGACGTGCAAACATCAAGTTCAAGAACAGCGTCAAGGATAAGGCTCAGCTTGTTCACACTCTCAACGGTTCGGGTGTTGCAATTGGCAGAACTGTTGCCGCAATTCTTGAAAACTATCAGAATGAAGACGGCAGCATAACCGTTCCCGAAGTTCTGAGACCCTACATGGGCGGAAAAGAAGTTATTCTTCCCGAAAAATAAGATTATAACAAACTAAAAAAGGCTGTTGCGTTAAACATTTTAAATGAATAAGTATTCAAAATTGTAGGGGCGATTCACGAATCGCTTGCGGGTCATTCTTGAATGACCCCTACATGAGGAATAATTATGCATTCGTTTTGTTTAACGCAACAGCCACTTATGTTTTAAGATCCTTCGACTACGCTCAGGATGACCGCTTAGTTGTCATTCTGAATGCAGTGAAAAATCTTTCTTATAACTGAGACCCTTCGGCTTTGCCTCAGGGCTACGCTCAGAAAGACCTGTTGCAAAAACAGACTTTATGAAAACAATGTAAAAGAACAAAAAAAACCGAGTGCCATTTCTGACACTCGGTAAATTATTCTTAGTGAATGATTGCAAGCTCTGTCTCTGCATCAAAGAGGTGAATCTTGTTTGCATCGAAAGCAGCCTTAATCTTGTCGCCTGCCTGAGCTGTTGTACGACGGTTAACACGTGATGTAAAGGGTGTTTCACCAACCTTGAGGTAGATGTATGTTTCAGCACCCATCATTTCTGTGAGGTCGATTTCAACATCAACAAGTGAATCAGGCATTGAAGAAATGTGAGCCTCATCTTCGTAGATGTTTTCGGGTCTGATACCCATGATAACCTTCTTGCCGAAGTAATCATTGAGTTCTTCTCTCTGACCCTTGCCTTCGGGAAGCTTAATCTTGAGGGAGTCGTTTGAAAGGTAAACACCGTCAGCTTCTTTTGAAAGTGTAACTTCAAGGAAGTTCATCTGGGGGCTTCCGATAAAGCCTGCAACGAACATATTAACAGGTTCGTCATAAAGCTCTGCAGGTGATGCACACTGCTGCATATAACCGTCCTTCATAACAACGATTCTTGTACCCATTGTCATAGCTTCTGTCTGGTCATGTGTAACGTAGATAACAGTTGTGCCGAGTCTTCTGTGGAGCTTTGTGATTTCAGCTCTCATCTGAACTCTGAGCTTTGCATCAAGGTTTGAAAGAGGTTCGTCCATCAGGAATACCTTGGGTTCACGAACAATTGCACGACCAAGAGCAACACGCTGTCTCTGACCGCCTGACAAAGCCTTGGGCTTTCTGTCAAGAAGATGTTCGATGTCAAGGATTCTTGCAGCTTCCTGTACCTTTTCCTTGATAACTGCCTTGGGCACCTTTCTGAGCTTCAGACCGAATGCCATGTTATCGTATACTGTCATGTGAGGATAGAGAGCATAGTTCTGGAAAACCATTGCAATATCTCTGTCCTTGGGAGCTACGTCATTAACGAGCTTGTCGTCAATGTAAAGCTCACCTTCTGAGATTTCTTCCAAGCCGGCAATCATACGGAGAGTTGTTGACTTACCGCAACCTGAAGGACCAACCAGGATTATAAATTCCTTGTCTGCAATTTCAAGGTTAACGTCTTTTGCACCAACAACGCCGCCATCGTATATTTTACCAACCTGTCTTAAACTTAAACTTGCCATTTATAATAACCTCCCAAGCTATATTTAATCTAAGTATATTAATTTTAGCATACTTTTCAGGAAAATGTTAGAGCTTTATTGCACAAATTTTAAAAATTATTTATGTATATATTGTATAACGTAATTTTTTAAAACCCCGAAACCCGCTTGTGGCAAGGGTTTCGGGGTTTTTGCTTCTGCGAAAAAAACCGTTGTGATGATTATACAAATTTAAAGCATGCCTTTTGGGGTAAATTTGACATAATACACAGTTTAGGCTTTTTTTTGGAAAATATGTGAAAAAAGTCGCCTTTTGTGGTAAAAAAACTTTTCCACAGCGGTGAAAGGTGCATTAAACTGAGCTTTTACACATTATCCACAGAGTTATCAACAGTTTTGGGGTTGTTTTCGCCCATTGCTTCGTTATTATCCACAGGGGTCTCGGAGTTATCCACAGGTGTGTCCGCTTCCTCTGTATCCTCCTCATGGGCAACTGTTGCCGCCGAAACAATTTCAACGCCTTCGCCCAGACGCATCAGACGGACACCCTTGGTAACACGCTTGAGAGTGTTGATGTCCTTGGTGTCGATTCTGATGATAACGCCCTCGGAGGTGATGATAATAACGTCATCGTCATCGGTAACAAGTCCGAATCCCGAAACACAGCCTGTTTCGTCGGAGATTTTGTAGGTTGTTGTTCCCTGACCGCCACGTGCCTGAACCTTGTATTCATCAAGCTCGGTCTTTTTGCCGTAGCCCTTTTCGCTGATAACAAGAACACGTGCGCCCTCACGCATAACGTCCATGCCAACAACATAGTCGCCATCCTTCAGCATAATACCACGGACACCACGGGAAACACGGCCCAGAGTTCTTACGTCGTCCTCGGCAAAGCGAATCATCTTGCCCTCATGGGTTCCAAGGAAGATGTCAGAGCTGCCGTCGGTTTTCTTAACATTTATAAGCTCGTCGCCTTCGTCAAGATTAATGGCAATTTTGCCGCCCTTGGGTGCGTTCTGATATTCCATAATGTCGGTCTTTTTGATAACACCGCATTTTGTTGCCATAATGAGGTTTTCGCCCTCAATATATTCACGGACGGGAATCATTGCCGAAATCTTTTCGCCCGGTTCAAGGGGAATCAGGTTCACAATTGCCGTTCCCTTTGCCTGACGGCCTGCTTCGGGGATTTCATAGGTCTTGATTCTGTACATTCTTCCCGAATTGGTGAAGAACAGAATGTATGCATGGGTTGAAGCCACAAACATTGTGTTGACAAAGTCTTCTTCCTTGGTCTGCATACCGATTATTCCCTTGCCGCCACGCTTTTGACTGCGGTAGGTATCTGCGGCCAGGCGCTTGATGTAGCCTTGTTTTGTCATGGTAACAACAACGTCTTCTTCTTCAATCAGGTCTTCGTAGTCAATGTCGTCAACCACGGGCTCAATTGAGGTTCGTCTTTCGTCACCAAACTTGTCACGGATTTCGCCGATTTCTTCCTTGATAACCTCAAGAACTCTCTGCTCGCTGCCGAGAATTTCTTCAAGCTCCTTGATGAAGGCAAGAATTTCCGCATATTCGTTGTCAATCTTTTCACGTTCAAGACCCTGCAAACGGGCAAGACGCATATCAAGGATTGCCTGTGCCTGAACATCCGAGAAGTCAAAGCGTTCCATAAGGTTGGGCTTTGCATCGTTGTAGCTGTTTCTGATTATTGTGATTATTTCGTCAATATGGTCAAGGGCAATTCTGAGACCTTCAAGAATGTGGGCTCTTGCTTCCGCCTTGCGCTTGTCAAAGATACATCTTCTGATTATAACGTCCTTCTGGAACGAAATGTATTCGTCAAGAATTTCACGGAGGTTGAGAATCTTGGGCTCAACACGGTTCACAAGGGCAAGCATAATAACGCTGAAGGTGTCCTCAAGCTGAGTGTATTTGTAAAGCTGGTTGAGGACGATTGTTGCGTTTGCATCACGCTTGACTTCAACAACAATGCGCATACCGTCACGGTCAGATTCGTCACGAAGGTCGGAAATGCCTTCAAGACGCTTGTCACGCACAAGACCTGCAATGTTTTCAATGAGTCTTGCTTTGTTTACCATGTACGGAATCTCGGTGAAAACAATTCGCTGACGGCTGTCGCCGTATTCCTCGATGTCTGCCTTTGCACGGAGACGGAGCTTACCTCTGCCCGTGTGATATGCCGAGCGGATTCCGTTTGTTCCCATAATCTGTGCGCCTGTGGGGAAGTCGGGGCCCTTGATGTATTCCATAAGCTCGTCAATTGTGATTTCGGGGTTGTCGATAACCGCAATAATTCCGTTTATAACCTCGGTGAGATTGTGGGGCGGAATTTTTGTTGCCATACCAACGGCAATACCGTCCGAACCGTTTACCAGCAGATGCGGAAAACGTGACGGCAGAACAACAGGCTCCTTTCGACTCTCGTCAAAGTTGGGCATGAAGTCAACTGTTTCCTTTTCAATGTCGGTGAGCATCCGCATTGCCATTTTTGACATTCTTGCCTCGGTATAACGGTAAGCAGCCGCAGGGTCGCCGTCCACAGAACCAAAGTTACCGTGACCGTCAACGGTGGGGTATCTCATTGAAAAATCCTGTGCCATACGAACCATTGCGTCGTAAACCGATGCGTCGCCGTGGGGATGGTATCGACCAAGAACGTTACCAACGGTGGTAGCACTCTTGCGGTACTCTCTTTCGGGAGTGAGATTATCCTCATACATAGCGTAGAGAATACGTCTGTGAACGGGCTTCAGGCCGTCACGGACGTCAGGAAGGGCACGACCCACAATAACCGACATTGCGTATTCAATGTAGGACTTGCGCATTTCCTTTTCGATTTCAACGGGAACTATGTTCAGCTTGGAGGCGTCAAATAATTCCTCTTGTTTTTCATTTGCCATAGCTCTGTTACCTCATTTTTTTATGTTTTTAGCCTGATTTCAAAAAAGGCTCTCCTTTTTTACTTCGACATAAATTTGAAAAATCCTTTTATTTGGCAAAAAAATGTGGTTTAAATTTGGAAAGGGTTATTTTTCTCTGCCGACATTGGGACAAAACTCATCTTTACAGTCTTTACAATTATCAAAACCTTTCATAACCATACAACACATCATATAATCACATTCTTCGCAGCAACATTCGATAAGCTCTCCGTTTTGGTCAAAAAATTCCCCGTTTCCAAGACAATCATCACCGTTATTTCCGGGAGTTAATTCAACTCCTGTAACATCAATAATCAATTTTTTTCTTCCTTTCTTTTAAAATGGACTCGTTTGAGTCCTATTATAACACATAATAAATATATAATCAAGTAAAAAGTGCTTATTTTAGTCCGTTTTGGAGGAAAAATCAATGAAAGAGCAAAAAATAAAGCAGGATAGCATCTGTATCGGAAAAAATATAAAGGAAATCAGAAAACAAAAGAAGATAAAGCAGATTGATGTTGTGATAAAAATGCAATTAATGGGTTTTGACATGACACGTGAATCAATGGTGAAAATTGAACGTGGAATTCAGCATATTTATGCAAGCCAATTGCGGGCAATAAAAGAAATTCTGGACACTACGTATGATGAATTATTGAAATGAAGTTTTGAATTTGAGTTGCTTCAACTATGCTCAGCATGACAGCGAAAATGTAATTTGTCCGAGCTGTTCTGAGCAAGGGTGAGGAATTTTTAATTGTGTTTGACAAATTTAATAAAAAGTAGTATACTGAATATGTAAAAATAGTATAATGAATGGACGAATAAGCCCTATACAATGTGCCTTTTTGGGAGCATAAGCTACCTGTGTGGTAGCCGTTGTATAGGCATCGTCCTTTTTTATTTTTAATTGTTACTGTTCTGCCGAATCAAATTCAACATTTTCAAAAGCATATTTCAATGCCTTGTTTATCAGTTCGTTCCGTGACCTTCCGCTTTTTCGGGCAAGCTCTTCGATGTAATTGTTAAGCTCCGTTTCAATTCGTATTGTCAGCGTAACCGATTTTTCAATTTTGGGAGTTATTATAAATTTATTTGGCTTTTCTGACATTGCAATCACCTCTGATTATATTATATATTGAAATAAAATATAATATAAGAACACAAAATGTATTCATAAATGAATACAGAAAATGATTGACATATTCATTTATTAGTGTTATAATCGTTACATAGAAAAAGGAGATGACAACAAATGAAAAAAAGAATTATGGCAACGGTACTATGTTTGGTTATGCTGATGTCGGTTGTTCCTATGATGGCAGCGGCGCAGGAAGAACAGGTTGTGAAAATCAGAGGCGTTGTGACCGAAAATGCGTATATGAATATTTATGGTTATAAAAATATTGATACAGAAGAAGCTGAAACGGTTGTAATTGATATTGTTGAGGCAAATGCAGATTTGGAAGTCAGTTCATTCCTTGTGGGTAATTCAAATGCAGGTGACTATATCGGTAAATCCGTCATAGCATATGTCCGTGAGGTTGGCTATGATTGGGAGATTGTTTCAATTCAGGAGGATTCCGCAAGGAATCAGGTTCTTACCATCGGGCTGAATCAATTTAACCGTATAAATTCCAGCGATAAGTTTGAGTATTATGAATCAGAAACAGCGCTGACTGCAACGGCGGTAAATCTTGATGATGAGGTTGCTGTAGTTTATAACAATGTGGGCGGTTATGAGCTTGACAATATTTTTGGTGATATTGTGCCTGAAGGTGCTTGCTCGATTGACAGCGGACAAATTACGCTTATTGATAATAACGATGTTAAGGGTTACGATGTAATATTTGTTGAGCTTGCAGAATCCGTGGTTGTTGATGAAGCCGAGGAAGAATGTGTATACTTTAAGAACAGCACAGCCATAAGCGGAATTGGTATGTTTGAATACTGTACAAGTGAAACAGAACGTATGGTAAAGATAATCAAGGATGGCGAAGAAATTGCCTTTTCTGATTTGAAAGAGTGGGATGTGCTTTCAGTTTATGCGGCAGACGAGGATGCAAACTATATCGTTGCGGAGGTTTGTGATAATGTTGTTGAGGGAGTAATCACAGGCGAAAGCTCGTCATTAACCTCGGCAACGGGAAAGAAATATAAGATTAATGATGTTTATTATGATGCGGCCGCAGGTGCGTATGATGTGGAAGGCATGTATGTTGGTGTCGGCGGCGAATTTTACATTGACAAGTATGGTAAAATTGCGGCATTCCGTGAGGAGGACGAGCCTGTGCCAAGCGTTGAATGTGATTATGCATATGTAATGAATGTTGGTTTTAAAAAAGAAGATTTTGCAGAGTATTCAACAGCGATTATTCAACTTGTGACAGCAGACGGACTTGTTAATTTTAATCTCAAGGAAACGGGTACAAAGCTCAACGGCTATTCGGTTAATGCTGATGATAACAGGGAAGAGCTCAAAGCCCTTGAGGGAAAGATGATAAAGAAAACGCTGAATTCCTTCGGCATAATTATATCAATCGCAACTATGGAATATGATAATGCAACATATGGTGAAATGTATTCGAAGGCGGTCGTGGCTGAATATGATGCGGAAGACAACCGTTTTAAAGGTAAGTTTTATATGGACAAAGACTCGTTTGTTTTCTTTGTTAATCCGTATAATAAGGAAGAGTCATACCTCGGCTCGGAAAAGGACCTTGTTGATGGCAAAAAGTATGTGGTTGCAGGATATTATGCCGATAGAACCGCAGACGATAATAATATAGTTATAATTTCGGAAGATGTTTATGTTGACTTTTCCGAGGATGAAACTGACTGGCAATTTAAAATTTTAATTAATGATAATGCAGGAAATCTGAATTATTACGCAGCACTTTACGATAAAAACCACAGAATGATTTCGGTTGTTTCGGATGTACTTGTGATGGACGACGTTACAACACTCTCCATTCCAAAACGTAATGATGCGGCATATGCAAAGATTCATATTGTTGACGAAAATCTTTACTTTGCGGCAATTTCAAAGAAAATTGAGCTTTAAAAAAAGAAAAGATGCCAACACGCTGATTTGTCATGTTGAGCGAAGCTGCAGGCGAGGTCGAAACATCTGAAAATAAAGATCCTTCGACTCCGCATTCGCTCCGCTCAGGATGACTGACGTGACCCTGCCTTCCTTGTGGGTGGCAGGGTCATTCTGAGTTTAGCGACAAATCGAGTTCCGATTTTAATAGGGGAAATACTATCTTTTTTTGTGGTTATTGCGTTGACCTGCTTTTTTCTTAATATTAACATAATCTTATAATAATCCTGTGTTAAAGATAAGAATTTATTAAATTTTTATCTTTAAAGGGTGTATTAAGATAGACACCCTAAAAAAGTTGCCTTCAACACAAAAGGCAGTCTTTTTGATTGTGACGTGATTTTGAAGTAATTTACAACATCTTTGGCAAAAAAAACCTTGACGTCAAGGGGATTTTGTTGTATTATGGTATTATCTATTTGTATATGTACATTTTGTGTTTTGACAGAGTGTTTGCATGAAAGGAAATGATATATATGAAAATTGCAATTATGGGCTTTGGCGTTGTTGGTTCGGGCGTTGGCGAGGTTGTGACAAAGAACCGGGAAATGCTCATCAAAAAATGCGGCGAACCCATTGAAATCGCCCATATTCTTGACCTTAGGGACTTCCCCGACAGCGAGTTCAAGTGCTTCACAAAGGATTTCAATGATATTCTCAATGACCCCGAGGTTGGCATTGTTGTTGAAACAATGGGCGGAACAAAGCCTGCCTATGAATTCTCAAAACAGCTTCTTTTGGCGGGCAAAAGCGTTATTACTTCAAACAAGGAGCTTGTTGCGGCTCATGGAACAGAGCTGATGCAGATTGCAAGAGAACGGAACCTCAACTATCTTTTTGAGGCATCTGTGGGCGGTGGTATTCCCATCATCAGACCCATGTTCTCATGCCTGACCGCAGGGGAAGCAACCGATGTTTTCGGTATCCTCAACGGAACAACAAACTATATCCTCACTCAGATGTTCCAGAAGGGTGAGAGCTTTGAAAATGCGCTCCGTGCCGCACAGCAAAAGGGTTATGCCGAGGCTGACCCCACAGCAGACGTTGAAGGACATGACACCTGCCGTAAGATTGCGATTCTTTCGGCACTTGCCTTTGGAAACGAAGTTAAAACCGACAGAATCCCCACCGAGGGCATAACAAAAATCTCGGCGGCTGACGTTGCATATGCCGAAAAGCTGGGCTACTCAATCAAGCTCATCGGTCACGCAACAAAGGCGGAAGATGGCGGCGTTTATGCGGCTGTGTTCCCTGCGTTTGTTCCAAAAACAAATCCCTTGGCAGGTATCAATGATGTGTTCAACGGAATCATCGTCAAAGGTGACGACCTTGGTGATGTTATGTTCTACGGCAGAGGTGCAGGAAAGCTCCCAACGGCAAATGCTGTTGTTGCCGACGTTGTTGATGCAATCAAGCACCAGGGCGTTAACATCATCATAAAATGGAATGAATATAAAGAAGAAAATCAGTCAGACGGCAAGCTTCAGAAGTATCCTTATTATGTGCGCTTTGAGGGCGGTCGTGTTTCGGGTCTTGAGGGCTGTACCGTTGTTGTGTTCAATGACGAGGAGTATAGGGATGAATTTGCGGTTCTGACCAATGCTCTCACAGGCGATGAGCTTGAAGCCTTTATCAAAGCAGCCGAGGAAAAGGGCTGTAAAGCAGTTTCAAAGCTGAGATTGATTGGTGAATAATTATTCAGTTTTGTGGAAAAACGCTCACTTCTTTAATGAATGGGCTTTTCATATATTAAATGTATCGGAGGTTTTTTAATTGGCAATTATCGTTCAGAAATTCGGCGGAAGCTCTGTTGCTGACGCAGCCAAGGTGAACAACGTTGCAAACCGTGTTGTTGATACTTACCGTGCAGGCAATTCGGTTGTTGTGGTTGTTTCGGCACAGGGTGACACAACAGATGATCTCATCGAAAAGGCTCACGAAATCAACAGCAGTCCTTCAAAGCGTGAAATGGATATGCTCCTTGCATCGGGTGAGCAGATTTCAATTGCGCTGTTAGCAATGGCGATTGAAAAGATTGGCTGTCCTGTTGTTTCGCTCACGGGCTGGCAGGCAGGCTTCCTCACAAATTCACATGCAGGCAATGCACGTATTCATAAGGTGGACACCGAAAGAATCATGGCAGAGCTTGACCAGAAGAAGATTGTTATTGTTGCAGGCTTTCAGGGTCTTGACAAGTATGACAACATAACCACCCTGGGCAGAGGAGGAAGTGATACCTCGGCTGTTGCCATCGCTGCTGCAATTCATGCCGACAAGTGCGAGATTTATACAGATGTTGACGGTGTTTACACCGCTGACCCCCGTATTGTGAAATCGGCAAAGAAGCTCGATGAAATCACATACGACGAAATGCTTGACCTTGCAAGTCTGGGAGCAAACGTGCTCCACAACCACTCGGTTGAAATGGCAAAGAAGTATGGCGTTAAGCTTGAAGTTAAATCCAGTTTTGAAAAAATTGATGGAACAATTGTTAAGGAGGCGGTTTCCGTGGAAAAAATGTTAATCAGAGGCGTTGCACGTGATAACGACGTGGCACGTATTGCAATTATCGGTCTTGAGGATAAACCCGGCATTGCGTTCAAGGTGTTCTCATTGCTGGCAAGCAAAAACATCAATGTTGACGTAATCCTTCAGTCAATCGGCAGAGAAGGCAAAAAGGATATTTCCTTCACAGTTACAAAGAACAACCTCAACGAGGCTCTTGAGCTTCTGGGCGCTGAAAAGAATGCTCTTTGCTACGAGGATATTTCACACCGCGAAGACATCAGCAAGGTTTCAATTGTTGGTGCGGGTATGACAAACAATCCCGGTGTTGCCGCAAAGATGTTTGAAGCTCTTTATGAAGCGGGAATCAACATCCATATGATTTCAACATCAGAAACAAAGATTTCTGTTCTTGTGAATGTTGCAAATGCTGAAAAGGCAGTTCAGGCAATTCACGACAAGTTCCTTATTTAAGAAAAGTGAACAAAAACCAAAAGGTCGCAGCGATTTTGCTACGACCTTTTGTTGTAAAAACAGTTTTTTAATTCAGCTCAGCAATGTTTATTATATTTTTTTTCTTTTTCTCAGCATATTTAAGGGCTTTTGCAGCACCGCCCCACTCTTTGTCAACAAAGCATATCAGATATTCAGAGTTATCCACCATGTATTCATTTGTTTTTGTAATTTTACTTTTATAATGGGTTGTTGTGGGTATATCGGCAACCGTTATGGAATCAAAACGTTGGTTATAAAATACTTTTTCTTCTGCTATTTCATGTGTCAGATAGGGAATTATTAACTCAATTCTTATATCATATAATTTTTTAAGTTCGTTTAAGATATATGAAACCATTTTGTCAAACACTCCGTAATTTCCTACCCAAAATTCTTTAATCCCATTTTCAAGAATAATTTTTTCTATGGTTTGATATAGTTTTTTCTGCAATTCTTCAGTATTATACAATTTACGGTGTCCAAAGAAGCAACATATTTTCATATTTTTCACCTCTGACCAGTATAACGGACAATATTTTAGGTAATTATATCATAAAATATTATTGATTGCAACCAATATTGGTCAATTGTGAGGTGAAAAAATTGGAACAAAAATTAAGGCGAGACAGATACATGGGAGAAAACCTGCAAAAACTGAGAATTATGCATAATATTTCCCAAGAAAAACTATGTGCTGAACTTCAACGACGTGGGTGCGACATCGGACGCAGTACATATGCAAAATATGAAGCAGGTGAATTAAATATAAAAATCAGTATTCTTATTGAATTAAAAAAAATTTACAACTGTTCTTATGATGACTTCTTTTTTGGCTTGGAAAAAATTTAAATATTCTACCTAAAAAACTTTTATGAATAACAACCAAAAGGTCGCAGCAAATTTGCTACGACCTTTTGTTGTTGAGTTACCTTTGGGTAATTCCATGCTATTTAATTCTTTTCGCGGGCTTTTGCCTTGAGGCGGAGCTGTGTGTCAAGAATCCTTTTTCTCAGACGGAGGCTCTTGGGCGTTACTTCAAGAAGCTCGTCGTCTGCAAGAAATTCAATACACATTTCAAGACTCAGCTTGATTGGGGGAACAAGCTTCAGGGCTTCGTCGCTTCCTGATGCACGGGTGTTTGTGAGCTGCTTCTTTTTGCACACATTAACAGCCATATCCTCAAGTTTGGGGTTCATACCAACAATCATTCCTTCATAAACAGGTGTGCCGGGGTCAATGAACAGCGCACCTCTGTCCTGAATCTTGAACAGACCGTAGCCCACAGCCTCGCCTGTGTCAAAGGAAACAAGTGAGCCTGTGAATCTTCTTGTTATTTCACCCTTGAAGGGCTGATATTCATAGAACACCGAGTTGAGAATACCCTCGCCCTTGGTGTCGGTGAGGAATTCGTTTCTGTAGCCCAGCAGACCTCGTGATGGAATCAGGTATTCAATCCTCATTCTGTCGCCCTGAGGTGACATATGGGTAAGCTCGCCTTTGCGTGAGCCCATTTTTTCCATAACAGCGCCCATTGATTCCTCGGGAACGTCAATGAGGAGTCTTTCAATTGGCTCGTATTGCTGACCGTCAATTGTTTTGTAAAGCACTTTTGGAGTGCTCACCGAAAATTCGTAGCCCTCACGGCGCATTGTTTCAATGAGGATTGAAATATGCATTTCGCCTCTGCCTGCAACACGGAAGCTGTCGGTTGTTTCGCCGTCGGCAACACGGAGCGAAACATCTTTGAGCATTTCTTTGTGGAGTCTTTCACGAATTTGACGTGATGTGACAAACTTGCCCTCTCTGCCTGCAAAGGGGCTGTCGTTAACCGAAAAAGTCATTTCAATTGTGGGTTCGCCAATCTTCACAAAGGGCAGGGGTTCGGGTGCTGCAACCGATGCAACGGTGTCGCCAATTGAAATATCGGTTACGCCCGAAAAACAAACAATGTCGCCCACCTTTGCTTCGGTTACTGCTGTTCTTCCAAGTCCGTCAATCTGATAGAGATTTGCGATTTTTGCCTTGTAGGGGCTGTGCTTGCCGTGATAATCACAAACCATAACCTCCTGATTTTGTTTCAGGCAACCTCTTTCAATTCTTCCGATGGCAATTCTGCCCACATAATCATTATAGTCAATGGATGAAACAAGCATCTGAAGCTCGCCTGTTTCGTCGCCCTCGGGGGCAGGGATATAACTCTGGATTGTTTCAAAAAGAACAGTCAGGTCTTCGCCCTGCTTGTTGGGGCTGAGTGATGCCGTACCCGCTCTGCCCGAACAGTAGATAATGGGGCTGTCAAGCTGTTCTTCCGTTGCGTCAAGCTCAAGAAGAAGCTCCAGAACCTCGTCACCAATCTCGTTGAGACGTGAGTCGGGGCGGTCAATTTTGTTCACAACAATAATGATTCTGTGCTTCATTTCCAGAGCCTTTTGCAGAACAAATCTTGTCTGGGGCATTGGACCTTCGGCAGCATCAACAAGGAGAATAACGCCGTTTACCATTTTGAGTATACGCTCCACCTCACCGCTGAAATCAGCATGGCCGGGGGTGTCAATTATATTCATTTTTATGTCTTTGTAATATACCGAGGTGTTTTTTGCAAGGATTGTAATTCCTCTTTCACGTTCAAGGTCGCCGTTGTCCATAACACGGTCTTCAACAACCTGATTTTCACGATAAATTCCGCCCTGCTTCAGCATTTCGTCAACCAGCGTTGTTTTGCCGTGGTCAACGTGGGCGATGATTGCAACATTTCTTAGGTCTTCTCTTTTCATAAAATCACCTTTCAAATTTTCGATAACTTTTGTATTATACACCTTTTTTTGTTCTTTGTCTATGGTAACATTGACGAAAATATAGAAAAAGTGCAAAACACAAATATTGACATTCTGTGGGAATGGTGGTAGAATAAAGTCATATTTTAGGACAAGGAGAAATTTTTATGTGGAAAGAATTTAAAGAATTTGCCTTCAAGGGCAACGTTGTTGACATGGCAGTTGGTGTTATCATCGGCGGAGCTTTCGGAAAAATTGTCACATCTTTGGTTAATGATATTATAATGCCTGTAATCGGTGTTCTCACCAACGGAATCGACATCAAAAACCTCAAATATGTGATTTCGCCTGCCACCGACGAAATTGCAGAATCTGCAATCCTTTACGGTCAGTTTGTTCAGAATATTGTTGACTTTTTGATTATTGCGTTTTCGATTTTCATGGTGATTCGTTTCATGTCAAAATTCAGGAAAAAACAGGAGGCTGCGGCTGAGCCCGAAGAACCAAAGGGTCCCACTCAGGAAGAGCTTCTTACCGAAATCCGTGATTTGTTGAAGCAGAAATAATAAAAAAGTGTGCATTGGCACACTTTTTTCATTTCAGAATCTTTCTTTTTATTTTTCCGCAGATGTTGCAGAGCTTCAGCTTGAATCTGCGCAAGGGTAGCCGCTTTACATATCTGAGATATTCGGGGTGGCTGCACTCAACGGTTTTGCCGTCACGTTCCACAGCAGTCATTAACCCGATTATCCATTGGGGCTTTACGCCCTGTTCCTTAATCCACTGATTGTCACCGCACAGAATGTAGCCAAGAGAATTTTTGCCGATAATCCGGTGCAGAACAAACTGACCGTCGGGACGTCTGTAAAAAATAACATCCCCCACTGTTGGCGGTGCTTTGAGAGGACTGACCCTCACGCTGTCAAGCCCCTGCCTGATTAAAGGGAGCATACTGACCCCACGGGGCTTGAAAATGACGTCGCCGCCCGACCGGAGTTTTTCTTCAATTATGGGGAACATATCGTTGAGCTTTACGTTATGTTCAAGGTTCGCTTTTTCAATCATCAATCAGATTTGCCTCTCTCATCTTTTTTATAAACGCCGCAACATCGGCATTTGCACGTTCTTCATCAACGTCGTATTCATCAAGGAGTGCCGCAACCATCTGTTCTTCGGTTACGTCATTTTCCATGGTCTTCCAGAGGAAGGCTCCGCTGTCGTTGAGATTGATAACTCCATTGAAATTCATTGCCCCTTCGCCCACAGGAACAACAACCGCATATCCTGCAACGCTTCTGAGCATATAATCCTTTTTTACCTTCATGGTCTGTCACAACCGCCTTTCTGTAAGAGAATTGCGTCAAAGTCCGTATGCTTCAACGCAATTTTCATCATTTATTCATTCCGTTATACGCAACAATCGCCGCCTCGTCTTCCATATTGCATTGAAGGGTGTGAACCTTGACGCTGCTGAGAACCTTGTCCAAAAGGTCAAGGAGCTTTGACATATTCTCTCCGTTTTGGGGGCGGAGGGTCTGGTCAAGAAGCCGATGAATGGCATCCTTGGGCGACATTGGCATAATTCGGTTTGTTTCGCTCCGTTCAACAAAGCAGATTCCCTGTAGGGGTACGCCCACGTTTTCGTTATGGTCGGTTTTTCCGCTCCAGGGCGTTCCAAATGCAAGAACCTTGCCGTCAACAATTCTGATAACAGGCTTGTCGTCATTGAGGATAAAGGTTTTGTCTTCTCCAAAGACCCTGCGCCAGATTGTTGTGTGTGTGGATTTTCCGGTTCCGCTCGGTGCCGAAAAAAGATAAGCCTTGTTTTCGTACACCACCGCCGAAGAATGAAGCATAAACCCGTCAAAGGCAATCAATTCTTCACAGAATTTTGCGCCCGTGAGCATATATTCGCTTTCAAGAAGGGAAAGGCTTGGGGTTTTTGCATTCTCAAAGGCAAGTCGTCCGTCGTTAATGCCAATGACAATCTGCGGATAGCCTTCAAAATCCTTGATATATTTTTGCGCCTGTGTTTCAATGATTCCGCCCTTGCGGAGAATCATTCCCACATTTATGCCCGAAATAACGTATTTTTCCTTTGAAACTTCAAAAATTTCCTGTGATTTACTGTTCATCGTTTTTTGTTTCTTCTGTTTCCTCTGTTTCGTCAGCTTCTGTCTGAGCATCGGTTGCTTTTTCAGCTTCCTTGTCGTCAACCAGGATGCTTCCGAAGATTGAATAGGTGCTGTCCTTGCCTACCCATGCTTTTTCGCCCTTTTCGGGGTCGGGGAGGGGTCCCTGAACACGGATGCCGGGTCTGATTATTTTGATGTTCTTGTAATTTCCGCCAAGAGATGTTGTTTCGGAAGCACGCACAACAACCGAGTTGTCAACCTTGCCCTCTGCAATGCCGAATGTGCCTTTTCCAACACCGTCGCCAACCACAATCATCTTGTCGGTTGTGAGCTTTTCAACCTTGATTCCTCCCACACGAATCATAACATTTCCGTCTGTGGGTAGTGTTGTTGCAGTTTCGTCGTCGATGTAATACTTGATGAGTCTGTCCATAACAGCCGCAAACTCAGCACGTGTGATGTTTGCTGTGGGGTTGAGCTTTCCGTCCGAGCCACCAACGTAGCCTGCGTTGATTATTGCCGCAACATCGGCTTCTGCCCAGTCTTCAATCATACCCTTGTCAGAGAACTGGTTGAGGATTGATGCATCAATATCTTCATTCACTGCAAGACCGAAAACTCTTGAAAGAACAACAAAGGCTTCCTGTCTGGTGATTGGATTTTCGGGGTTGAGCTTGCCGTATGAACCGTTGAATGCACCCATTGCAACAGCCTTGGACATTGAAGCATAGAACCAGTCGGTGGGCAGGACGTCGGTGAATGCAGAAATATCGGCATCCTCTGTTGCGCCAAAGGCACGGACAACAATTGTTGCCATTTCGGCTCTTGTCATGTTGTCGTCAGGATAAAAACGGCCTTCGCTGCCTGTGATGAGTCCGTTTTCAGCGGCGTTGTTAATTGAATTGATTGCCCAGTGACCCTCAACATCCGAGAAATCAGCCGCAAAAGCAACGGTTGAAAGGGACATGAGACAAACTAAAATAAGTGCAAGTATTTTTTTCATAATCATTCTCCTTTTCATAAGTGAAATTCATTTTGCATACTTATGGTAATTATATAATATAACAAGAAAATTTTCAATGGGAAAAATGAAAAATGCCTTAACTTTGACAAAATCACCAAAAATTTTCGGGATTTTTTTATTTACAGAAGTTTTCAATATAATTCAATATTGCCGCATCAATGATTTTGATTGCCTCCTCACGGTTGTTAACCTCGTCCACGGCGGTTGTTTTGTTTTCAAGGTTTTTGTATACCTGAAAAAAGTGCTTCATTTCGTCAAAAATGTGGGACGGGAGCTGGTCAATGTCGATGTACTTGTTATACGTGGGGTCATTGAAGGGAATTGCAATGATTTTTTCGTCGTTTCGGCCGTTGTCAATCATGGAAATCACCCCGATTGGGTATGCACGAACAAGGGTCAGAGGTTCAAGGGGCTCGGAACAAAGCAGGAGTACGTCAAGGGGGTCGTTGTCGTCACCGTAGGTTCTGGGGATGAATCCGTAGTTTGCCGGATAGTGGGTTGAGGTGTAGAGAATACGGTCAAGCATAATGAAGCCTGTTTCCTTGTCAAGCTCATACTTCTTTTTGCTACCCTTTGAAATTTCAACCACGCAGATAAAATCGTCGGTGTTAATTCTTTTTGGCGATATGTCGTGCCAGATGTTTGACATGATTAATCATTCCTTTGCTTTTTTATTTTTGTATATTATATTTTACAGCAAAAGCTGTGAAAATGCAATAGAAATATTAACAGTAATCCAATTGACGAAAGGGGTAATTTGTGGTATAATGGCATAAATTTGATATAAAACAGAAGGGATTGGTTATAAGTGAAAAAATTGTTGTCAATTTTGCTGTCGGCAGGTTTGGTTGTTTGTCTTGCGGCATGCGGCGGAGAAGAAAAAGAGGTAAAGGAAGCTGAACCTGAGGTAAAGGTTTCGGTGGAAAAGCCTGCCGAAAAAGCCAAGCAGCCCAAGGAAGAAAAAGAGGAAAGCAAGCCCGAAGAAAAGGCAGAAGAAAAAAAGCCCGAAGAAGCCCCCAAGAAAGAGGAAGAAAAGCCTGAAGAACCAAAAGCGGCTGAGCAAAAGCCTCTGACTCTTGGCTCGGTTAAGGGCGGCGTGTATGAAAATGAGTGCTTGGGTCTTGGCTTCAAGCTCCCTGAAAGCAGCTGGAAGTTTGCTGACAATGCACAGCTTGAAGAAGCAAACGGAATTTCCGTTACCGCATCCGGGGACGAGATAAAAGCCGTTCTGGACGGAGAAAAGACTCTTTATGCAATGATGGCTCAGGGACAGACAGGCTCTGCGGGTATCACTCTTGAAAACCTCACCGACGAAGCAATGAAAATTGACGACACACAGTATATGACCGCACTTATGCAAAAAACTCAGGATGCGCTGGCACAGAACGGTATTGAAAACGTGGATATAAATGTTGGTTCTGTTAAGGTTGGCGCAAAGGAATATGCGGCGGCACAGATTTCAAGCAAGGTTGAGGACAGACAGATGTATCAGACTCTTTTCTGTGCAAGGTCGGGCAAAACAATGATGGTTGTTACCCTTGGCGTTGTTGGCGAAAACAGCACGGCGGCATTGCTTGAAAGCTTTTATCCCCTTGGTTAATTAATGACTTAGATTTTCTGACAGGAGAATACATATGAGAAAATACGAGAATCCCCAATATATAAGCGAAAACCGCTTGCCCCAGAGGGCGTATTATATCCCAAACGGTTGCACCATGCTCAACGGCAACTGGAAGTTCAAGTTTTTTGATTGTGATTATGAGGAGGGCTATGTTGAAAAGGAGTGGGAAACCATTGATGTTCCCTCCTGCTGGCAGGTAAGGGGCTATGAAAACCCAAACTATGCCAACACGGCATATCCCTATCCCTGCGACCCGCCCTATGTTCCCGACAAGAACCCCATGGGCGTGTATCAGCGTGAGTTTGAGGTTAATGACCCTCAACGTCTGACCTATATTGTTTTTGAGGGTGTTTCGTCCTGTCTTGAGCTGTTTGTGAACGGTGCTTATGTGGGTTATTCTCAGGGCAGCCATCTTCAGGCAGAATTTGACATAACCGAGTTTGTTGTAAAGGGCACAAACACCGTCACCGCAAAGGTTCGCAAGTGGTGCAGCGGCAGTTATATTGAGGATCAGGACTTTTTCAGATTCAACGGTATTTTCAGGGACGTTTATGTTCTTTCAAGACCCCGCGGACACGTGAAGGACGTGAAGATTGTTACCTGTGAGAATGTTATAAAGATTGAGATGGACGGGCCCTCGGAGGTTTCGCTTTTTGACCCCAATGGCAGGCGCATTGCCAAAGAATATGCTTACGGCAATCTTGAATTTGAGGTTGAAGACCCAATTTTGTGGAATGCTGAAAAACCTGTTCTTTATGAGCTTGTTTTTGAATATGAGGACGAGGTTTTTTCCCAGAAGGTGGGCTTTGTTACATATAAAATCGGTGAGGAAAATGAGTTCCTGGTCAACGGAACCGAGGTCAAGCTCAAGGGCGTTAATCATCACGATACCCACCCTGAAAACGGCTGGACAATGACCGAGGAGGAAATCAGACACGACCTTGTTCTGATGAAAAAGCTCAATATAAACACCATCAGAACCTCGCACTATCCCCCAACCCCCAAATTCCTTGAAATGTGCGACGAGCTGGGATTTTATGTTATGCTTGAAACCGACCTTGAGGAACACGGCTTTGTGGGTCGTGAAAAGGATTATGAGGGTTATGATTCAATTGACAATCCAATCTGGCCCTGTTCCAATCCTCAATGGAGGACGGCATTTGTTGACCGTATGGAAAGGGCTTATCACCGTGACAAAAACCATTGCTCCATATTTGCCTGGTCAACAGGCAACGAGAGTGGTCACGGTGACAATCATCTTGCAATGATTGAATATATAAGGGAAAATGACAAAAACCGCCTTGTTCACTGCGAGGATGCTTCAAGAATGTCGGAGGATTACAAGACTCCGGAATACGCCGACAGAGCGGATATGTTTTCAAGAATGTATGAAGGCGTTGATGTGGTGGAAAGAAGAGCCACAGACCCCGACTTTGATTATCCTTATTTTATGTGCGAATACAGTCACGCAATGGGCAACGGCCCCGGTGATGTTTTTGATTACTGGGATTTGGTTTATAAGCACAAAAAGCTCATTGGCGGTTGCATCTGGGAATGGGCTGACCACACGGTTCTGGTGGACGGCGTTCCCAAATATGGCGGTGACTTTGCAGGCGAGTTGACCCATGACGGAAACTTCTGCTGTGACGGTATGGTTTTTCATGACCGGAGCCTGAAGGCAGGGTCTTTGGAGGTGAAGGCGGCATATCAGTACATGGATTGCACCCTTGAAGGCGAGGAAATTGTTCTGCTCAACAGATATGACTTCACCAATCTTTCGGAATATGTGTTCAGATGTGAAATAAAGGTTGACGGCGAAAAGGTCTGGGAAAAGGAGCTCAGCCCCGATGTTGCTCCAAAAGAGACAACAAGGATTCAGATTCCTTTGCCCCAGAGCTGCAGACTTGGTGCTTTTGCCAACTGCCGGCTTTATGACAAAGCGGGCTATGCCGTTGCGCAGAAACAGCTTGAACTGCCCTGCCCCATTAAGGCGGAACGGAGCCTTGCGGAGCCTGCCGAGGCTTCGGAGGACGAGAACTGGATTGTTTTCAGAGGCGAGAACTTCAGCTATGGGTTCTTCAAGCCCATTGGAAATTTTGCAAGCCTTGTGAAGAACGGCGAGGAACAGCTTTTTGCACCTGTTCGTCTCACCTCCTTGCGTGCGCCCATTGACAACGAGCGGAAGGTAAAAGCCGATTGGTACTGGAGCGGACCATGGGGTGCTGAAAATATCAACAGGCAGTTTGACAAGGTGTATGATGTTTCACTTTGCGGAAATGAACTGACCGTGACGGGAAGCCTTGCAGGTATTTCAAGAATGCCTTATTTCAGATATACCGTGAAATATACCGTCTTTGCAGACGGAACAATGAATGTTGCTCTTGACGGAACAATCAGGGAAAGCTGTCCGTGGTTGCCCCGTCTTGGCTTTGAATTCAAGGTTCCCAAGTCAAAATCGGCATTCAGCTATTTTGGAATGGGCCCTCATGAGAGCTATTGCGACATGAATCATGCATCAATGATTGACAGATATGAGAGCGATGCCGAGAGGGAATATGTGAACTATATTATGCCTCAGGAACACGGAAATCACATAAAAACAAAGGTTCTTGAAATTAAGGACGGACTCACCTTTGAAAGTGAGAATATGGATATTAATGTTTCATGCTATTCGGGCGAGAGTCTTATGTATGCACAGCATCAGGACGAGCTTGCAAAGTCCGATTGCACAAATATCCGCATTGACTACAAAAATTCGGGAATCGGTTCGGCATCCTGCGGAACAGAGCTTATTGAAAAATACCGACTTTCCGAAAAGGACATTCATTTTGAATTTTGTATAAGGTAAAAGGGTTATGATAAAGAATTATATTTTTGATTTTGGCAATGTTCTGGGCGAGTTTTATCCGGAGCGGCTGACTGCGCCCTATGTTGAGGATTTGGAGGAAAGACGGATTGTGAGCGAGGTTGCCTTTGACCGTCTTTACTGGGACAGGCTTGACGACGGAAGCATCACCGATGACGAAGTGAAGGCAGGAATCCGAAGCCGTCTGCCCCGGGACCTTGCCGAAAAGGGCTGCAAGGTGTATGACAACTGGATAAGGAGCATGACACCCGTACCCCAAATGGAAAAGCTCATTGAGGATATTGCAAAAACTGACAAAAAGCTGTTTCTTATTTCCAACATCAGCACAGGCTTTGCGGAAAATTATCGGGAGGTTCAGTGGATTGACCGTTTGTTTTCCCACTTTGAAGGACTTGTGTTTTCGGGGGTTGTGAAGCTGCTGAAGCCCAATGCCGAGATTTTTGAATACCTGCTGAATAAGTATAATCTGAATGCCGAAGAGTGCCTTTTTGTTGACGACAATGCCGTCAACATTCGGGGAGCAAGGTCGGTAGGAATTGAGGGCTACCTCTTTGACGGGGATGCGAAGAAGCTGAGAGAATATCTGAATTTGTGACGGGAGAAGTGAAAAATGGAACCCAAAGACTATATTTTGTCAAAAATTGAAGGTGAATATGCCTACCTCCGAGACCTTGAAACGGGCAACGAAATTTTTATTGCCCTTGCTCTGTTGCCCATTGGGGCGGATGTGGGAAGTAAAATCCACTGTGAGATGTTTGAATATTCCCTTGTTGTTTAGGGACAAAACGGAACAAAAATACGCTGCAGTTTTTCAGCCAATGTCATTAAGTTGAGCATACATGCGAAGGTGTCATTCTGAGCGAAGCCGTAAGGCGAAGTCGAAGAATCTTATTTTCTGCAAAGATTCTTCACTGTGTTCAGAATGACAAGCTGCTCAATTTAATGATATTGTTTTCCTGCAGCGTATTATTTTTTTGAAATTCAGCCAAACTACAATCAGTTTAATCAAAAAGGAAGACTTTTTATGACTGATTGTAAGCGTTATTTATTGATTTTTCTGGCAGGAGCCGTGGGCTACTGTCTGCTTGAAGTTATCTGGAGGGGTCGCACCCATCCCAGCATGGCTGTTGTGGGCGGTCTGTGCCTTGTGCTTATTCGCATGGTGAACCATCACTTTTATGCCAAATCCTATTTTTCCCGTGCCCTGATTTGTGCCGTCATAATCTCGGCTGTTGAGTTTGTGTCGGGAATTTTGCTGAACCGTATTCTGAAGCTTGATGTGTGGGATTATTCCCGTCAGCCTTTGAATATTCTTGGCCAGATTTGTCCGCTGTATTCCGTGTTGTGGTTCTTTCTCAGCTTTGGGATAATTTACTTTGGCAACAAAATCCCGTTTTTCAGGTAACGGATTTTATTTCATGTGTATATCCATCTGAGGATAGGGAATTTCAATTCCCTGCTTGTCAAAGGCAACCTTCACCTGTTCCGTAAGGTCAAATTTAACATCCCAGAAGTCCTCTGTTCTGCACCATGCTCTCACGGTGAATTCAAGGGCGCTGTCACCATGTGCCGAGAGCCGTGCAAAGGGTTCGGGGTCACCAAGAACCTTTGGATGCTTTGAAACAATGTCTGTCAAAAGGGCTTTCACCTTTTCCACATCACAGCTGTATGCCGTGCTGAAAACAAGGTCAACTCTGCGGCTGTCCACTGCCGAATAGTTTGTGATGACCGAATTGGTGAGGTTTCCGTTGGGAATGGTGATAACCTTGTTGTCGGGGGTGTTGAGAACGGTGTAGACAACGGTTGTTTCGGAAACGGTGCCTGCCGCATCGGGAGTTTCAATATAGTCACCCACCTTAAAGGGCTTGAAAATCATCAGCATAATTCCTCCTGCAAAGTTGCTCAGGAAGCCCTGCATAGCAAGACCAATTGCAACACCGCAGGAGGCGATTGCCGTTATGAACGATGTTGTGGGGATGCCAAGAATCATGGCAATTGTAATAAACAGCAGTACATAAAGGGCAACACCCGAAAAGCTGGAAATGAAAAGCCGTGCGCTGACGTCCGAGCCGTCAGGCCGTGTGGGGCGGGCTATTCGCTTTTTCAGCCATTTTATGAGTCTGTGTCCGATGACAAGGAGAAGAATTGCTGCAACAATCTTCATTCCTGCCGATGCCACCCATTGGGTCAATGTGTCAAAAATAATGTTCCAGTTCAAAAAATCACGTCCTTTGATGAGTTAAAATTAGTGTATAATCCGGATGCCACAAATTCCTGCGATATGACTAAATCAAGGATTTATATCGTTGCATTGCAACACTATCCTCTCCACGACTTAGGCACAAAATACCTGTCATAAAGGCTCAGGGCATATCGGTCAGTCATGCTTGCAACATGGTCGCGTACAACAATCATATTATCCTCGCTACAGCTGATTGCACGAACCTTGTCCGAAATCAGCTCAGGCTTTTCAAGAAACAGCTCAAAAAGCGATTTTATCACATTGAATGATTTTTTTTCCTCCGCCTTTGCATAGTCGTTGAGATATACGTTCTCAAACATAAACTTCCGCAGACCCATCATCGCCTCAAAAACCTCGGGCTCCATTGCTATGTCGGGCTTGTTATCGCTGGCACGGATTATGCTCTTTATCATGGAATCAATTCTTGCCGAATGGTTCCTGCCCAGCACCTTTGAAAATTCCTTGGGTATATCTTCCTCGGTAATCACGCCGCCACGCACAGCATCATCAATATCATGGTTTATGTATGCAATTTTGTCGGCAAACCGTATAATTTTCCCTTCAAGGGTCTGGGGCATTTTGTCACCCGTGTGGCAAAGTATTCCGTCACGCACCTCCGCCGTCAGGTTCAGACCGCCTTTGCGTTCAAGAACGTTCACAACCCTCAGGCTTTGCTCGTTGTGACGGAAGCCCTCGGGGCAAAGATGGTCAATTGTCCGCTCCCCAGCATGACCAAAGGGCGTATGTCCCAAATCATGTCCAAGGGAAATGGCTTCGGTCAGGTCCTCATTGAGCCCCAGAGCACGGGAAATTGTCCGTGCAATCTGCGAAACTTCAAGGGTATGGGTCAATCGGGTTCGGTAATGGTCACCCGCCGGCGACAAAAACACCTGAGTCTTGTGCTTGAGCCGTCTGAACGATTTTGAATGAATAATGCGGTCTCGGTCACGCTGAAACTCGGTACGGATTTCGCTTGGTTCTTCGCTTCGTGCCCTGCCTGCGGTCTTTGAGCTGAACACCGCATATGGGCTGAGATAAAACTTCTCTTTTTCTTCAATTCTTTCCCTGATTGTCATTTTTTCACCTGACTTTATCAAAAAATACTCTTCTTTATGTTTTTTCTTCATTTACGGCAAAAATCCTTTTTTTTGTTGACAAAACCTTCCATGTATATATATAATAATAGCATAAACTAACACATGGAGAAAACTATGAACAAAAATGCCTTAAATCCACGTTTGAAAAAAATAGCGGAGCTTGTCCCCAAAAACAAATGCACAGCCGACATCGGAACCGATCATGCATATATCCCCATTGTTCTTGTGAGCCAAGGGACAGCAAGCCGTGCAATTGCCTCCGACATAAAAAAAGGGCCGTTGATGCGTGCCGATGAAAATATCCGCCACAACGGTCTGAGCGACAAAATAGAAACACGGCTGGGAGCAGGCCTCAAAACCATTGCAGCAGACGAGGCAGAGGTCATTATCATTGCAGGAATGGGCGGAATCCTCATTGCAGATATTCTTGAAGATTCCCGAAAAGTCACCGACTCGGCAAAGCTGCTGATTCTTCAGCCAATGACAGCCGTTCCCGAGCTCCGTGAATATCTGTCGGACAACGGTTATGAAATTTCAGCCGAATATCTGGAAGCGGAAGACGAAAAACTATATAACATCATTGTTGCAAAATCGGGCGGCACGACCCAATACACCCAAAAGGAAATCTATCTGGGCAAAGGTCTTGAACAAACGTCACCCTTGCTCTTTGAACGGTATAAAGATGCGGTTTTAACCAAAATAAACAAGCGGATTGAAGGTTTGAAAAAATCAGTACAAAGTGAGAGCAAAGCCGAGCTTGAAGAGCTTGTTTGTCTGCTCCGTCTTTTGTCTTAGCAAGGAGGATTTAATTATGATAAGACTTTCAGAAATCATAACAGAGCTTGAACGTTTTGCCCCGCCCGAGCTAAAAGAACCCTGGGACAATGTGGGGCTTATGGTTGGCGATGAAACCCAGATAATCCAAAAGGTCTTTGTCTGCCTTGACATAACCTCGGAAAATCTGCGTCAGGCAATTGCCTTCGGTGCTGACCTGATGATTTCACATCATCCTCTGATTTTCACGCCCCTGCGCTCCGTAACCGAAAACGACCCCATTGCAAGCATCATTCGCACCGCAATCAAGAATAATATCTCAATTTACAGTATGCACACCAACTTTGACAAGACGGAGGGCGGCATGAACGACCTTCTTGCGGAAAAACTCGGTCTTGAAAACATCCGTCCTTTCACCGCTGACGAATGTGTTGACGGCGACGGAACACCATTCACGCCCATAGGTCGCGTGGGAACTCTTGAATTTCCGATGCCCCTTGAAGATTTTGCACGGCAGACCAAGGCAGTTCTTTGCTGTGCCGCATTGAAGTATTCGGGAGACCTGACAGACATTGTGGAAACCGTTGCCCTTTGTTCGGGAAGCGGCGGCAGAGAATGTATGTATGCCGCATATCATTCGGGAGCGGACGTATACCTCACAGCGGATTTGAAGCACGACATTGCCATGACTGCTCACGAGCTTGGGCTGAACATGATTGATGCAGGGCACTTTGAAACCGAAAATATTATATGCGGATTTCTTGAAGAATTTTTTGAGGCACATTTCCCCGAAATTGAGGTGAAACCATCTGAGGCAGAGCCTTTTTATTCAAGTCTGTAAAAAACAATCTCATCAAGTTAAGCCGCTTGTCATTCTGAACGTAGTGAAGAATCTTTGTGACAGATAGATCCTTCGACTCCGCATTCGCTTCGCTCAGGATGACAAAGACGTATGGGTTGTTCTGCAGCCTGCTTAACGTAATGGCATTGGCAAAAAAATCGCAGGAAATGCAAAATTGCACTTCCTGCGATTAGTTTAATTATTACAGATTTTCTCTGAAAAACCGCTCCAGTTCCATGGAAGCACGGTCTTCATCGGCCCCTTCAACTGTTATTTTCACTTCATCGCCGCATTTCACTGCAAGTGACATAATTCCAAAAATCTTTTTGGCATCTGCAGTTTTTTCGCCCTTTGAAATATTAACCTGTGACTGAAACTCGCCCGCTTTTTTCACAAGCAGACCGGCAGGTCTTGCGTGTATCCCCACTTCGTCTGTAATTTTATAAAAAAATTCTTTCACACTTAATCAACCTTTCTGAAATATACTGTCAAAATATATTATAACCCATATTTCATAATATATTTTCAAAAATTTTCATGAAAGGCTTGATTTTTTTAAAATTATGTTGTATAATATCTTAGTCTCGGAGAGGTGGCTGAGCTGGCCTAAGGCGCACGATTGGAAATCGTGTAACGGCTAATACCCGTTCGAGGGTTCGAATCCCTCCCTCTCCGCCAAAAATCGACATTCTTCGAAAGAGGAATGTCGATTTTACTTATTACCTATTCACTCTTCACTATTTCCTAAAAATACTTGTCGATTTTTGGAAAGTAATAAGTAATAGTGAATAAGGAAGAAGTAAGGTGCAAACTCGCAAAAGCGAGTTTGATTAAAAAGGAGAATGTTAATGCTGAATACAGTTAAGGACAGTAGTTCAAAATAGTATGAGCATTGCAAGGTACAGAAGTAAGAGATAAGACTGTAAAAGGTTTTATCTCTTTTTCTTATGCTTTTTTATCCGCACATTCGTCAAAGTAAAAGCCTTCTGTTAAAATGAAGATACCAAATTTAAAGGAGGCGTTTACGCTATGAAAGAAAAAATTATCGAAAACGGAATTGAGTATGTAAAAAATGGTGATTACTACATTCCAAACCTAAAGGCTCCCGAAGGAACTTACAACATTGGTAAGTATGGTAGTTTGCACTCAATATTCATCAAAGAAAACCGCCCTGCTTTCTACTCAATGAAAATGATTAACGGGACTTGGCTTGCATATCTTGAAGAAATTGACACTTCCGCAAAGAAGATGGTTAATAAGCTTGTCAAAGATATGGCGGTCAAACAAGGCATTACGGAAGAACTCAAAGCCAAAGACCAAATGGCTTGGGTGGGTGCTATGAACAACATAAGACATTCCGCAGAAGAATTTGTGTTGCGAGATTTTGTATATTCAATGGAGGTGCGAAGATGAGCTTTCTTGATGAATTGTATTACGGTAATATCAACCCAAATGAAAATCGAAACAGAAGACCTCGCCCTTATGAGAAAGCTGTAAAAACCTTTTCTGAGGTTGAAAGTAAGCTGACAAAAGAATTGAACGGAGAAAATTTAAAGCTCTTTAATGAGCTTGTAAATGCAAGTGATGAAATTAGTGCTACAAGCGGTGTTGAAAATTTCAAAATAGGATTTAGACTTGGTGTTCTGATGATGTGCGACAGCTTATTGTTTGATAACAGCATTATACTAAAAGATAAAATTAGCGGAGGTATTTCAAAATGAAAAAATCCATCATATCCATCATATCAATCGTATCAATTTTAATAAGTTCTTTTTCTGTAAGTGCTGCAGAGGTGCCGAGAGAGTCGGCACCCTGCAATGCCACAAAGGAAGCAATCATTTTTGTTGAAATTTGTATTGGTGATATTTTAACCGAGGTGCAGAATGGCTTGGGTTATGCCGATGCAAGAGCAAAATCAAACCGTATATTCTTCAACGCTTGGCTCAACGGTCAGACAAACGGTTATAGCTATGGTGAGCTTGTTGATATAGCCAATAATGCAATATGGCAATACCGGGATATGCATTTGCGACCTGATTTTTATGCCAACAATCTTGAAAAGGTCAGGGTTATAATCGCTCCCGTAATTGAAGATTATCAATCCAGCAAAATCACTTATGCAGAAGCAGAATTTAATGCTCGTGTGAAAATCTATCAATCTGTAAACCCTAACTTCAATCCCGATGTGGAATATATGAAAGACCTGTTTTCAAGAGATATTCCGTCAGTTGATAATAGCTTGTTTATACTTGCAAGAAAACTGATTTTAGAAAGTAAATGACACTTTATAGAAAATGGTAAAAGGCCGACAAACGTCAGCCTTTTACCATTATTTTTTTGATATCCAATTAATAAATTCTTCGTATGCATTTTCCGAATCATAGACAATTAAACTATTCAGGTATTCTTTTAAACTTATGTCCAGTTTTCTTGTTATGTTCTTTTTTATAATTCTTTTTTTCTCTAGAACACTTAAACTGTCAAAAGGAGTTTCGTCTATTTCGTCAAGTGGCAAATCTATATCTTCTTTTGCCAGCTTTTTCAAATTAATAAGAGCCATCTCTTTTAGTTTCTTAACAAATTCAGAATTTTGCTCGTGTTTTTCTTTAGCATTCATATAATTTGATAAGGCATACCTTGTATCATATATAGTATTAACAAACTCTGCAATCAATTTTAGAAATTCTAGGGAATCATTATCCGTTACTTCAATGAATGTTCTTCGTGCATTTGCAGAGATGTTGACTTTATCAGTTATATATATGATAGCACCTATACCTCTAACAGACTGCATTTGCCCATTTAAGGTATGTGTTAATAACCCATAATTTTCTAAACTCCTAAGTAATTCATCTTCCGTGCACAGCAACATATTATCAATATATATGCGTATGCCAGTAAAAGTATTATTTCTGTCTATTGCAATTTTATTTTTGTTAAAAGAATGAAAGCCAACAGCATATTTGAAGTTGCTTTTACAAAGATAATCTCTTAACATATCTTTTTTTATAGGTCTATAAATTGCAGTATCATTAAAAGTGATTTTGCAGAATGATATTATCGGAGGATTATTCTCGGTTTCTGTCGTAAGATCCTCAAAAAGTTCTCCGTTTTCGCAAGAATATAAACTTTGTTCAAAATCCACGGGTAATAACCATTGCAAATTTTCAAAAAAGTTTTCATCTTCAATTGTATTTTTCAAAACAGGAGAAATCCCTTCTAAAATCACTAAAAAACCGGTATTAGTTTTTTCTAAAAGATCTTTATACTTTTGAAGCTTTTTAATGTAACGTTCATTTATCGCTATATCGTTTTGAGTATAAGAGGAACCAATTAAATTCATTATATCAACAAAACTAACACCCTTATCTTCCCCCGCAGCTTTCAATTTTTCGTATTTAGCCCCATCAATGGAATAATATTGCATTTCCATTGATTTATAATTGGCGATATTAATAAATGTGAGTTTTTGGCAATATGGAACACCAGATAACCTTCCAATACCTTTGTAACCCAAATTCTTACTTTTCTTTTTTGACGAATTTCCAATCTTGATCATTTCGTCAAAGGTAGCACATATTTATTTATAATGGTGCCGCTTTTAATACATATTTCATCTTTTTATGATTGTTTTCTGAATTTTAGGGGAGTTGTCCCCGTAACATCGCTAAAGACTTTTCTGAAATGATTTTCTGAGTTAAAACAAGTTTTTTGGCTAATCATGGAAATTGAATAGTTGCTGTTTTCCAGCAATTCAATAGCCTTATTAATTTTAATTGAGTTTAAGAAGTTTATTGGTGATTGACCAATTTTATTCCTGAATAAATTATATAGCGAAGATTCACTAACGCAGCATTCTTTAGCTATTTCAGAAACAGAAGAAATCTTATTCCAATTATTTGTGATGTAGGCGATTGCCTTTGCAAGAGTTTTATCCGTGGAAATGTTTGATAGACTCATATTAGGAAGTATGGTTATCAAAATTTTATAAAAAAGAGAATATGCTTCCAATGTTTCAATAGGACCTGAAGATAAAAGATGAGCTACGCTTATCAAATTATTTTTTATTTCTTCGTTACAGTTTATAATCTGCGGGTCATAGAAATTGTCTTTATAATGGATAAAGCAATTTATATACAGAACCTCTATGTCAGGGGTTCCATGCCATTCAGAATAACAAAAAATATTTTCAGGTATAAAAACAACATCGCCTTCTGTTACTTTTAATTTTTTATTTAAATAGGTATAGGTTCCCCTGCCTTTTTTAATAATTCCTATTCTTGTTTTTCTTTTGTTGCTATTTCCTCTGCAAAAATGATAGCTTCCAAATGAATGGCTGGAAGAAGATAGCTCTGAGACATAGATTCCATTACCTGACATATCGCACACCTCCAAAAATATAGAAAAGTTACTTTTTTCACAGTATAACATCTTGAAAATAAAAATGCAAGTGTTAATATAAAAATAGATATACTTATTTGGGTATCGGTATTGTGGCAATTATTTGGCAAGATGCTTTTTAAAAGGGCAGAGGTAATTTAAAAAAAACAGCTATAGGAGGTGTGAGGAGAAGAAAAATACACTTTGGAATATAATTACTATTTTGGAGGAAAAAGTATGAGAAGAAATTTAGCTTTGATTTTTGCACTGGTTATGATTATATCTACCTTTGCAGGCTGCGGAAACAAGACAGCAACAACTGATATTGGAGAACTTGTGGATGTAGAGTACAAGTTTAATGAGGAAGCCGTAAATTTTGATGACTCATCAGAAATGCCGGATTGGACTGGAAATCAGATTGAGCTTACGATGTGGTACGGTACCGGTTCTTATTCGCTTAAGAAAAATGATATAGCGGAAAACGATGTTGTTACACCGGAAATTCAGCGTATTACAGGTGTTAAGTTATCAGAAGAATCGTACGACAACAACGGAGATATGCAAGATGGTAAGCTTGCAAAAGTTATTGCTACAGAAACATGGCCTGATGTGCTTTGGGGTTGCCAGAATAATGTCTTAAATCAGCTTATCGAGGAAGATATGATTTGGGAACTATCTGATTTAATTCCTAAATATATGCCTAATCTTCATGCATTAATGGAAAAGGGAGATTGGATGGAAAGCCAATACGAAGACGGCAGCATTTATGAAATAGATATGAGCGTTCCGCTTAGCTATGCTTATCCCGATATGGACCCTGAAATTCTTGCAAGAAATCAGGTGCCAAATGCGAGCTCAGGCTGCGTTTTAGTTCGTGACGATATTTTAAAAATGCTCAAGCCGGATGCGTACACTCAAGATGAACTTGTAGAGAAATTCAATGCAAACGGTGGCTTTACTCAGGAAGAAATACTAAACGCTTCGTTTAACTCAAAAGAAGAATTTTATCAGTTTATGCGTGATGTAAAGGCTCTTAACCTCAAAACAGGAAACAGAGATGTATATGCAACATATGCCCTTGCGGGCTCTGATAACTGGGATTTCCTTACAGTTCTTGCAGGCGCTTTAAACGGATATAATGCATCTCCTGCAAGTATCGGAAGCAACTATTTTACATATTTTGATGTAGAGACAGGCAAGATTGAATATATGTACGAACAGCCCTTCTTTAAGGATACTATGCGAGAACTCACCGAGTTAATACGCGAGGATGTGATAGCGCAGGATTCTTTGGTAGATAACAGAGCAACCTATGAAGAGAAATGTGCTAACGGACAATATGCTGTTCTTTATGGAGGAACTGCACCGGATGTTGTGACATTAAATAAGAACGCAGATGGTTATAAATACAGAAAGGTAGCAGTAAATATACCGTTTAATACGGATAAGTTTATACCCATTAAAAACGAACTTACAGGCGGACATAAGTGGGCGTTTATGAAGAACAGGATATCTGCAGAGGAGCTTCCGCAGGTGCTTCGTTATTTCGACTTTATGCTCACAGAGGTAGGCCAAAAACTTGCTTCGTGGGGCCCAAAGAGTGCAGGACTATTTGAAGAAACAGAAAACGGCAGAAGATTTGTAAACAAAGAGATAGAAGCAAATGCTGTTTACGGGGAGGCAAATGATGCGCAGCTTAAATATGGCCTGATGAACCTGCAATGGCCCGGATATCCGCACGGATTGAATAAGTGGAACCCCATATATGTATATGATTTTGTTCCCAATATCTCAAGACTTAATTACTTCTACTCAACGGGAATTCACACTCCTCTTGAGACGGTGCAATCTGTAAAGCCGGATATATACACAATTGCGGCGAATGTGCCTGAAGCGTCACGGTTCTGGGATTCACGAACAGCATTTGAAGACGCAATGAG
>JAFSDN010000109.1 GCA_017436245.1 Clostridia bacterium | reverse complement strand
TCAAGGTCATCCGGAGTCAGGCGCATCACAAGCTCACCCTTTGATGCAATTGAAATATTTCCTGTTTCTTCCGAAACAATAATAACAACCGCATCAGAATCCTCAGACATTCCCAAGCCCGCACGGTGTCTTGTTCCAAGCTCCTTACTCACATTTGGATTCTGCGACAACGGAAGAAAACAGCTTGCCGCTTCAATTTTGTTTTCACGGATTATAACCGCCCCGTCATGAAGCGGAGTTTTTGGAATAAAAATATTCACCAGCAACGCCGCCGAGACGTCCGCATTGACAGTTATTCCCGTGCCAACAATATCACCGATTTTTGTCTCACGTTCCATAACAATCAAAGCGCCTATTCTGCTTTTTGACATACTGGCACAGGCAGTTTTTATTTCTGAAACAACACGCATGGTTTCGGCATCATCGGGAGTGTCTTCAAAATTGAACCATCGCCCAAGGGAAGTGCCGCCCAGATGTTCAAGAGCCCGGCGCATTTCCGGCTGAAAAACAACAATAACCGCAACAAGACCAAGCTGCATGGCACTGCTCAGCAAATAATGCAACGTATGTAACCGTATCAGCTGACTGACCTGAGTTACAACAACAATCACAATCACGCCTTTGATTAACTGCTGTGTACGGGTATCACGAATAAACTTCAAAAATTTGTAAACAAAAAATGTTATAATCAGAATGTCAAGAATATCCGTGAAATTTACCAAATATATCTGTTTAATCAATGATTGATAAAAGCTATCAAACACCGTACTTTCCTCCCTTGGTTGTTTTTATTATCATTAATACGCTTTTCCCCAGTATACCAGTTTCTTTGCAGGCTTACCGCAGCATACACAGCTTGAAGCAAGCTCCTCCTGCTCAAATGGCATACAGCGTGAGGTTGCAGAAGTGTCTGCCTTAATCTGTTCTTCGCAGGCAACATCTCCGCACCACATTGCCTTAACAAAGCCGCCCTTGTTTTCAACAATGTCCTTAAATTCATCATAAGTAACAGCAACCGAAGTCTTTTCTTCTCTGTTCTGAAGTGCCGCATCAAGCATCTCCTTCTGAATCTTTTCAAGATGCATTGCCACTTCTTCTTCAATATTATCAAGAGAAACAAAGAATTTTTCTCTTGTGGTTCTGCTCACAAGAACAGCCTGATTGTTTTCAATATCCTTGGGTCCGATTTCAATTCTCAGCGGAACACCCTTCATTTCATATTCACTGAACTTCCAGCCGGGAGACTTGTCGCTGCCGTCAAGTTTAACTCTGAACTTTGACGCAAGCCGGGCTCTCAGTTCTTCAGCTCTTTCAAGAACGCCTTCCTTGTGCTGTGCAATGGGTATAATAACCGCCTGAGCAGGAGCAACTCTTGGTGGGAGCTTGAGACCTGCATCATCGCCGTGTACCATAATAATTGCGCCAATGAGACGGGTTGTCATACCCCATGAAGTCTGATGAACATAATGAAGTTCATTATCTTCGCCCGTATACTGGATTCCGAACGCCTTTGCAAAGCCGTCGCCAAAATAATGGCTTGTACCCGATTGCAATGCTTTTCCGTCATGCATCAGACTTTCGATTGTGTATGTTGCTTCAGCACCTGCAAATTTTTCTTTGTCGGTCTTTCTGCCCTTAACAACAGGAATTGCAAGCTCCTGCTCACAAAAATCAGCATAAACATTGAGCATACGCAGGGTTTCTGCTTCGGCTTCTTGGGCTGTTGCATGAGCTGTGTGACCTTCCTGCCACAAAAATTCCATTGTTCTCAGGAAGGGACGTGTTGTTTTTTCCCATCTGACAACATTACACCATTGATTGTAAAGTTTGGGAAGATCTCTGTATGAATGAATTATGTTTGCATAATGATCACAGAAAAGTGTTTCAGAAGTGGGTCGCACACAAAGTCTTTCCTCAAGTTTTTCAGTGCCGCCGTGGGTCACCCATGCAACCTCAGGAGCAAAACCCTCAACATGATCCTTTTCCTTCTGGAGCAAACTTTCGGGAATAAACATTGGCATATACACATTTTCATGTCCTGTTTCCTTAAAACGTCTGTCAAGCTCTTTTTGAATATTCTCCCAGATTGCATAACCATACGGCTGAATCACCATACAGCCTCGAATACCCGAATAATCAACCAATTTTGCCTTTTTCACAATGTCAGTATACCATTGTGCAAAATCCTCACTCATAGAGGTTATTTCTTCTACCAATTTCTTTTCCTTTGCCAAAATGTCCATTCCTTTCCAAATTCTTATTTAAACAAAAGCCTCTTCTTTTGTAAATCAACTTTTTTCAGCAAAACTATTATGTACACAAAGGCTACACAACCCCAATTTACACAATAAACCATTATAGTTTAGTATAAAGCAATTTCCGCCTTGTGTCAAGGGTTTGAAGAATATTTTAACAGAAAAAAATGCTGTCGTGAAAATTTCCGACAGCATTTTTCATTATTCAACCGAAATCACTTTGTAACCCTTTTCTTCAACAGCCTGTTTCAAAACATCGGATGCCACATTGGCCGAAAGCTCAACAACAGCACTTCCCGACTTATGACTAACCTCTGCCAATGTAACTCCCTCAATGCCTTCAAGGGTGTTCTTCACGTTCGCCTCGCAATGAGGACACATCATTCCTTCAATTTTCAATGTCTTTTTCATTTTTTCTTCTCCTTTTGTTTTTTTGGTTTTATATAATTTAACAGCATTAAGTCTCAGAGCATTTGTAACCACGCAAAAGCTGGAAAGGCTCATTGCCGCCGCTCCCACCATTGGGTTCAATGTGAGCCCGATGGGTATCAGCAAGCCTGCCGCCAGCGGAATTCCAACAGTATTATAAACAAATGCCCAGAAAAGATTCTGATGTATATTTCTGAGTGTTGCACGGCTCAGCCGAATTGATGCCGCCACATCCATCAGACTGCTTTTCATCAGAACCACATCAGCCGCATCAATTGCAATATCCGCACCTGCACCAATTGCAATTCCCGTATTTGCCGCCATAAGCGCCGGAGCATCATTAATTCCGTCACCAACCATGGCAACCTTTCCATCTTTCATCAGCTTTCTGATTTCGCTGTTCTTTCCGTCAGGAAGAACCTCCGCAACAACAGTTTCAATTCCAACCTGTTTTGCGATGGCATTTGCGGTCTTTTGGTTGTCGCCTGTAATCATCACAACTCTGATACCAAGCTCCTTCAGCTCTTTAACCGCGTCACAACTATCCTCTTTCACCTTGTCGGCAACAGCAATCACACCAACAAGCCTTCCGTCAACACAAAAACACATGGGTGTTTTTCCTTGTTCTGCAAAAAGCTCAATCTGCCTTTCTTCTTCATTCTCAACTCCGGCAAATTCTTTTATGAACCTCAGATTTCCTGCAACAACACTTCTGCCTTCCACAACAGCCTTAATTCCATTTCCCGGAAGTACCTCAAACTCCTCTGCATTAACAGGTGTTAAATCCATATCCTCAGCCTTTTTGACAATTGCCTTTGCCAATGGATGTTCGCTTTTCAGTTCTGCCGAGAGAGCAAATCTCATCAACTGTTCTTCAGAAACCCCAAAGGAAACAACATCCGTAACCTCCGGCTCGCCCTTGGTCACTGTACCCGTTTTGTCCAATGCAACAATTTTTATGCGTCCCGTTTCTTCAAGAGCGGCTGCCGTTTTGAACAGAATTCCCCTTCTTGCACCAACTCCGCTCCCCACCATAATTGCAACAGGTGTGGCAAGCCCCAGAGCACAGGGACAGCTTATAACCAAAACAGAAATACCTCTGGCAATGGCAAAGCCCGCAGTTTCGCCCAGAATAAGCCATATCGCCGCAGTTATCACCGCAATTGTCATAACAACAGGAACAAAAACTCCCGAAACCTTGTCCGCCGCCTTTGCAATGGGAGCCTTTGATGCCGCCGCTTCACTTACCGTCTTAATTATCTTTGAAAGCATGGTATCCTCTGCCACAGCTGTTGCACGGCATCGGATATACCCAAATCGGTTTACCGTTGCACCCGTAACCGAATCCCCCACACTTTTATCAACAGGAATACTTTCTCCCGTCAGCGCCGATTCATCAATTGCCGTACTTCCATCAACAATAACTCCATCCGTTGGAACACTCTCACCGGGGCGTACAACAAACAAATCACCCACAACAATCTGCTCTGCAGGGATTGTAAGCTCTTTTCCGTCACGAATCGCCACAGCCGTTTTAGGTGACAAATTCATAAGTCCCCTGAGGGCATCTGTTGTTTTTCCCTTTGAGCGTGCCTCCAGAAGTTTGCCCACCGTAATAAGAGTCAAAATCATTGCCCCAGACTCAAAATACAAATCGTGAAGATGGTGCATTGCACCGTCAACGTTTTCCAAAACCAACTCTCCGCTCATGGCAAAAAGAACATATGTGCTGTACACAAAGGCCGCACCCGACCCCAATGCCACCAGCGTGTCCATATTTGGGCTTTTCTTTATCAGACCCTTGAAGCCATTGACAAAAAACTTCTGATTTATAACCATAACAACCGCCGTCAGCAAAAGCTGCACAAGCCCCAACGCCATCGGATTTTGTGCCAACATCTTTGGAAGCGGAAAGCCCCACATAATATGTCCCATGGAAACATACATCAACACAGCAAGAAAGACCAGAGACGAAAATAATCTTGTTTTCATACTCTTCATTTCACCTGTGTCGGTCTTTTCTGTTTTTCTGTTTTCGCTTTCTGCTTCAACGCCGTAACCTGCGCCGATAACTGCATCAACAATATCCTGTTCCCGTGCCGTGCCCTCAACGCTCATTGAATTTGTCAGAAGATTCACCGAACAGCTTTCAACACCTTCAACTGCCGAAACCGCCTTTTCAACCCTTGCACTGCAAGCCGCACAGCTCATTCCCGTTATATTGTATTTTCTCATATCTGTAATCATTCCTTAACAGTTTGTCATAACTAACTTAAGTATTATATCCCTTTTTTTTACAAAAGTCAATAGAAAACTCCTTACATATTTCATACAAAAGGGGCGGCTCCTGTCAGGCTACCGCTCCTGTAAAAACCATTTTTATTTCAAAATATTCAGCATGGGCTGAAGTTGTTTCCCATCCAAAGCACTTTCAATTGCAGGAATAATTTGTGACATATCCGAAATCAGCGAATTTTCCTTTGTGAAGCAATCGTCCTGTTCAAAAGGAACAACATAAATACTTTTCATATTAAAAAGATAACCGATGTTTTTTGCATTATTGCCAAGACCGTCATTTGTGGACAGGGCAATAATCACCGGACGTTTGTTCCGCAGATGTGATTTCACCGCCATTGTAACCGATGAATCCGCAATGCCCGTTGCAATTTTTGCAAGAGAATTTCCCGTACACGGCGCAACAACCAATGCATCAAGCATTTTCCTTGGTCCGATTGGCTCTGCATCACAAACCGTTGCTATAACCTTTTTCCCCGTAATATTTTCAAACCTTTTGATATGGTCCTCTGCCTTGCCGAATCTTGTATCCGTCGAAAAACTTATTTCCGACATAATGGGAACTATATCTGCACCTTGGTCCGCAAGAGCCTCAATCTGCGGAAAAACCTTTGCAAAGGTGCAAAACGAACCCGTCATGGCAAAACCGATTGTTTTTCCTTCCAGCTTCATTCAATCCCCTCCGTTTCATCAAGAATATTGGCTATGGTGCTGCTTATGATTTCTCCTGCCGTATCAGGCGCCACCTTGCCGGGAAGTGAAAGTGCCCATACCACCTTTATTCCCTTGCGCCGTGCTTCGTCAAAATCAACACCGCCGGGCTTTGAAGCAAGGTCAATAATCAAAACTTCCTTCTTCATTTTTGAAAGCAATGCATAATCCACAATCAGACTTGGAGCCGTATTAAACACTATGTCATATTCACCGATTTTGTCGTCAAGACGGTCAATGGCGGTGGTTTCCAGCCCCATGGCAAAGCCATATGCCAAATCCACCTTTTTCCTTGCGGCAACAGTTACCTTTGCACCAATTCCATGGAGCATTTTTGAAAGAACCTTTCCAATTCTTCCGTTTCCGATTACCAGACATTTTGACGAATGAATGGTGAACGGTGTTTCCTCCATGGCAATCTGAATTGCACCTTCAGCCGTTGGAATGGCATTCATCATGGCAAGCTCCTCGCGGCATATATAATCAATCAGCATAATTCTGTGGCTTTCAGCCATTGTTTTTATTTTATTGTCGCATCTACCTGCAATAATTTTGTTCTTTTTTGAAATTCCGTCAAAAACTTCATTAATCACAATTTCACGTTTGCTGAAGGGAGCATTTATTGTTCTTCCGTCCATTGTGTATGGAAGTGGCAGAATAATTGCATCATACAAAGCCTCAATCTCCGACCAATCCCCAAGAATTTGTACGTTATCCTCAAATTCACCTTCAACATCTGTATCAAAACCAAGAATCGAAACGGTATTTCCGTTCTTTACTGTTTCATTTATGGCACGAATCTGTCGGCGGTCACCCCCGACAAATAAGATATTTTTTGTTTCTGTGAAGTTTCTCATCCGATTTTCCTCCGACATAATATAGAATATTATACTTTATATTATGTGAATCACCGTGATATGTTTACGAAAAAAACTGATAATCTATGTATAAATCAATAACCTACAAAACAAAAAAGCGCCTTTGGTGCTCGCCTGCGGCGAGCACCAAAGGATACAGCTTTTTTCGTCCATGTGCGTTTCTGCCAAAGGCAGAAAATTTCGCACGGACAATTAAATTTTTGTTTTTGTTTTATGGGAAAATACACCACAAAGGTTGTATTTTTCTATAAAAACAAAAAAGGACAGTTCCTTTAACAGGATTGTCCTTTCGGTTTTCTAAAGTCCCAACAGCTTTACAGCATTTTTGAAATATATCTTTTCCTTGTCAGAATTTGATATATCAAGGGTTTCAATCAGTCTTTTTTCCCAATTTGGTCTATGCCACGGCATATCCGACCCAAAAAGGAAGCGGTCTGGAGTATGCTTGTCCATAATTTCCTGAGCAAAGCTCTTTGGCATGTTCCCGTAGCCAAATGAAGTATCAAACCACACATCTCTTCCGCACAGATGCTTTATTACCTCTTTTCCGCAGCCTGCACCGCCCCAGTGTGCGGCAACAACCGGCGAATCAAACCATTTCAGTGCACGCTCCAATGCATCGGGCATACAGCGAAAAGGTTCGTTGTATCCATAATCATGACCTGCATGAAAAACAGTTATCAGACCCAGCTCCGAAATCTTTTTGTATATGGGCTTCATTCTTTCCTCATCAACAAAAAAACTCTGATATTCAGGGTGCAGCTTAACGCCTTTCAGGCCAAGAGCCTTGATGCGTTCAAGCTCATCAAGAGCATCAAGGGCATCAGGATGAACCGAACCAAAGGCAACAAATCGCTCGTCCTTATCCGTTTCAGCCGCAAAATTATTTACGTTGGTCTGCTGTGCGGGGTTTGTTGCAATTCCCAGAACAACCGAAATATCAACTCCGTCCTTTGCCATCTCTGTTCTTAGTCCATCAACCGTACCATTATGCTGAGGAATAAGACCTCCCGATGCAAAACTCAAATTCATTATTGCCCGTTCCGAAATTTTTTCAGGAAATGCATGTGTATGAAAATCTATAAGCATAAAATATTCTTCCTTTAAATGTATTTTCTATTATAGTATTATAAACCCATTTTCATGAAATATCAACCTTTATTCAATGCAAAAAAAACAAATTTTTTTGAAATATGATAACAAAACCCTTTTTCAGGATATTGCAAAATCAGCAAAACATCTTCAATTCTTATTAAACGAAAATATTCTCAGAATTACACATATACCTGCACAAATCAACAGCAAAACAGGAACAAACAAATATCCAATTCTGTTGTATATTGTCTTTTCGTCAAGTGGAGTAAAAGCTCCCGACAACACCCCTTGTTCCAAAACCTTTAATTCACCCTTAATTCTTCCCCGACTGTCAATAAATGCCGAAACCCCAACATTTGCACAACGCACCGTTTCACGTCTGTTTTCCACACTGCGGAAAACACTGTGTGCCAGATGCTGTGATGCCGCAGGCGAATCCTTGAGCCATGCATCGTTGGTTATGACAAAGAATACATCTGCACCGCTTTTTACATTTTCACGTGCGTATTTGGGGAAAATTGACTCAAAGCATATAACGCTTCCGATGTCGCCGTATTTTGTCTTTATGATTTCAGGATGCGTCCCTGCCTTATAATCAAACGCCATATCAGACTCACCGAGTATACGACCTGCCTTCTCAAAAAAACTTCCGAATGGCAATCTCTCGCCAAAAGGCACAAGCTCACGTTTGCAGTATACCGCAGAGAGACCCTTTTCGTCAATCAGCACAGCACCGTTATACAAATTTTCATCGGGACGCCAGTTTATACCCATATAAATTGGAACACCAAGCTCCTGCGACAATTCTCTGAACTGCTTCTGCCAGTTCTTTGATTTTGCAAGATTCACGGGTATTGCGGTTTCAGGCCACACAACAAATTTTGTATCTTTTTTTATATTCTCCTTTGTCATCCGTGAATATACTTCATGGCACATCGCCGTTGCCGACTTTCCTTCCCACTTCCGATCCACAGGAATGTTTCCCTGAACAGCCATAGCCTGCACCTGTCCGCTCGGATTTTCAGGAAGCATCACGCACCACCCAAAAACAAGATTGCCAACAAAAAGTCCAACCGCCGCCCATGCACAGCGGCTTTTGTTTTTGGGCAGAGCAACACACCCCAAAGCAAAAAGAGCATTAACCGAAAGAATCAGAAAATCCACTCCTTCAATTCCCCAAACTGAAGCAGATTGAATCAAAATGGGCACACAATACTGTCCAAGAGAAATTCTTATCCACGGAAAAGCAAGCCCGCCAAAACCCGAAATCCCCAATGAAGTCAAAATTCCTGCAACTGCAGCAAATGCAGTTATGAGAGGTTTACCATAATTCCGTGCAACAACACAACAGAAAGCGCCCGGAATAATATAAAGCAAGCCTTGAAGAAGGCTTGTTGTAATCCATCCAAAAAGCACCACCATAGCGGAGATTCTGTTGGAGAAACCTATAACGCTCAGCGGATGCAACCAAAAAAACCAATGATACACAAAAAGGTTGAACAAAAAACCGAACAGAATCCATCGACGCACCGACTTGCCAAGCTGTTCAGCACCGCTTTTTTTCAGAACAACAACAAAAAACGGCACAAAAGCAACCCACGACAGCCAAAAACACGACGGAAAGGACAAAGGCAAAGCCGCAAGCAAAGCACTCACGGCTGTAAATGCAACATCATATTTTGAAGCATTTATCACTTTTACCAATATTATAATCAGTCCCTTCAACGCAAGCAAAGTATATATTATTGTCTGTACATAATATATGTTTTACCATCCTTGTAACAATATACTTTTATTTTGTTTTCGGTAACAATTTCATAACTGAAACTCTTTTCCCAGCCCGTTTCATCATTGCCGTGGTACTGAGTTCCGTCTGTCAATCTGTATCTTCCACCATTTTCAAAGGGCAATGTGCAAATAAGTTTAACTCCGTCACCTTCCTTTATAAATTCTATTCGTTTACCCAAGCTGTCAGCCCATTTTCCCGTCAAAAATTTTATGATATATTCATCCGAAAGCAGAATTTCCTTTGTATCCTCAAAATCAATAAGGTCATAAAGGACTTCAATATTCTCAACCTTGCTCAGCCGTGCATCTGCCAGCAGAAGATATTTTCCTGAATCCTTGTAATCTGCCAATTCTTCAAACTCTGCCCTTGCCTGAACATAATTCCCGTCCTCAAACAAAGTCAAAGCCTTTTTGTACTTATGTTCCTTACAAAAACCAAAGCCGATTACAAGGCAAGCAACCAATATCACAGTAGCACCAATAAGCCATTTTTTCAGACCTCTGCTACGTTCTTGTGAAAAAGGCTCGGACTCCTCAAAGTCCGTCATTCCGGAATCCGGAGCATCAATTACGGCTATGGGAGCAGTTCTGGAAAGAATAAATTTTTTGACAGGTTGGTCATTTGTTCCCTTTTTGGTTGAATTCTCGTATGTATTCAGCGATTTTTCGAAATTCTTTACCCCATCGTGCCCTGAAATTTTCTGCCTTTCAGGGCGAAACATATTTGGAACAACATCAAGGTGGTTTTTCCCCATCTGAACCGACCCCTTTTGCCCTGCAGTTGAGTTGCGACCTGCTTTGCCACCATGCAAATCCACTTTGGGAAAATACGGATTTGACTCACCGCAGATTATACACTTTTCACCTTTGTTCACAGTTTCACACTGAGGACATTTCCACATACATATTCACCCGCCTTTTTGAACCATCAGACAATCTTGCTAAGCTCCCCTGAAATAGGTCTTCTTATATTCAATCCATAAGTCCATTTTCACTCGCTCATTGCCATATACCAGCTTTGAAATATAGTTATCCTTCAAAAACATTCTGCGTTCCTTAAATGCTTTTTTCAGGTTTCCAAACTTTTTGTAGCCACAAACTGCAACGCCCATGGTATAATCGTCAGAAGTCACCCTTTTTATAAACTGTTCCATTTTGAACTTCCATTCATCAATACTCTCCGAGCGTTCAAGGGTATCCAGAATCATATATTCAAACTCCATTGGCGTTGAAAAGTATGCAAAACATCCGTCTGTTGCTGTAATAAATATTCCCTCATTGTTGCAAACAACATTTCTGCTGTGCAATGCAAAATCAGTCCCGGAAGCAACAATATTTGTCAGAACACCGTTGGAACCAAAACTTTTCAGTTCATCAGTCTCACCGTCAACATCGTCCCGTGTAACCTGACAAAGCCCGTCGGGAGTCAGCACAAAGCCTCTTGAATCCCCTGCCCAGATAAATGACGAAAAAATTCGCTTTCCCTCATTGGCAAACAAAATCAAGGACGCCGTTGTTGGAAAGCCAATAAACGCATCTGACAAATTAGCCTTTTCAAGACTGTTCAAACTGTCACCAAGCATTTTTTTGAATTTTTCACGCAAGGAACTGCTTTCAATTTTCAGATTTTCAGCTTCAATTTCACAAATCTGTCCGTACCACTCCATTGCAACCTCTGCCGAAACCCTTGAAGCAATATACGCACCCGATTTATTGCCGTACACACCGTGCTTTTCCGACCCGATTTCGCCGCAACCGTCAAACACACCAATCATGCCGAGGTTCTCGTTAACCGAGAACGCATAACTGTCCTCGCCGTTTTCATCAATTATTTCACCGTTGATTATAAACACCGTATCAAGGCATTTCAACAACGAATCACTCTTATTATTTATACTCATAAAAATTACTCCCATTCATTCAAGACTTGCTTTGCAATAATCATTGTCGTGGAAACGGCAGAATGCCGTTTTAAGCGGAACACATTCCGCAACTTTCAAGCTGTTAGCTTGAAAGCCACGCATGATTGCAATAAAGTCGGCTTATGAAAACGATGTTTTCATAATGGTTTGCGACATATCGCAAACTGAAACGTTAAAACGTTTCACCGACATTTATTATAATCATTGCTCAACAATAATCCCCTGATTACCGTTACTGTCCGATTGTTTTTCGCCATCCTGAGCGGTCTCTGTCTGAGCCTGCTCAGGTGCTTCAACATAAGCTGCCATACTGTTGCTGAACAAAACAATTGCCGCAACCGCACCAATCACAAGGCAAACGGACACAATAACCGTTACAATAAACCATCTTCCACTCCAAAAGGCATCTTCCTCGGAATCAGACTCCTCTATCGTTCCAAAGCCAACCGCACGTTCAGAAGTAACAGTTACTACAGGTTCAGGATTGACCATTACCGGACTTTCATCAACCTCCACAGCATCAGCGGGTTCCTCATTATCAAAAAACGGCATATATCCGTTTAACTCAACTTCATTACCGCATTTTTTGCAGACAATATCTGTATATTTAATCTGTTTTCCGCAATTTGCACAAAACACAATAATCCCCCTTTTTTTACATACAAATAGTCACTTTCATTCTACCAAATCAAAAGAAAAATGTCAATAAAAAGTAAAAAATGTTGT
>JAFSDN010000108.1 GCA_017436245.1 Clostridia bacterium | reverse complement strand
TGTTTTAAATTATCTCAAGGTCATGTTTGAAGACAGAACGGCATAAATTTGCCCTGAAAATAGTATGTCCGAAAACTTGACCGGCATTCACAAAAAAGCACGTGCATACCGTCCAAGATTTCGGACAAGTAATAATTAAGGACAAATGAATCAGCCTGATTTCAGGTTGAAATCCAACTATTGATATTCATATTTTGCTTGAAAGGAATTTCTACTTACACAAACTTCGCCGAGGTGCCAAATTGTGTTTAATATAAATAAATGACACCTTGAGAAGGGCAGAAAAAATCATTACATTATGCTGTGCTCTATTTGTTGGAGTACGGCAAGGAGCACCTCTCTCGGACAAGAGGTGCTCGCTTTCCAAAAAATACTAAATTTTAAATTGGACGATTGAAGCAGATTTATATTATTGCAATCGGCCCTTTGGACTTTGTGGTTGTTGATTTGAGCAACATCCACTTATTTTTTCATTGGAATTCCTTTTGATTCAAGGTCGGAGATTATTCCGTCAACAACTGCCATAACTTCTTCTTTTGTGAGAGTTCTTTCGGGATGGGAGAAAATCATTCTGACAGTAATTGATTTTCCGTTTTCGTCAACATAAGTGTCAACAACCGAAACATTTTTTATCAGCTCACAGTTTGCCCCTTTGATTGCGTCTCCGATTGGTGCATATTTTTCGGATACAAAGGATACGTCAATTTCCATTTCGGGGAAGCGTGAGGGTTCCTGATACTTGATGCTTGCATTTGTAATTGCCGAGAAGTCCTTAACGTCGATTTCGGCAAACACGATTGATGCTTTCTTGTCAATTTTCTTTGAAATTGTGGGATGAACAATTCCCATACGTCCAAGTTCTTTGCCGTCGCAGAAAATCGTGTTGAGATTCTTTGGATGCTCGTATGAATGGGTTGCCTCAGCTGATGTAAAGGTCAATTCTCTGTGTTTGATGTCGTCTGTCACAATTGCAAGAATATCACGAAGCTCAAGGTAGAGCTGCTGGATGTTCTTTGTTTTGCTGAAAAGTGTTATGGCAAGTTTTTTGTTTTCCTTGCAGAGATTGTTTTCTGTCATGCCATTGACAGTTCTGCCGATTTCAAACACACCAAAGTCTGTTGCCCAGCCTGTGTTGTATTTAACCTGACAAAGCTGTGTGGGAACAACTGAATTACGGATAATTTCAATGTTGGGGTTGGTTGTGTTAACCAGCTTGATATTGGGCTCAATTTCAATGCCCAGTTCCTTGTAATCGTCATAATAAGCCCAAATGTATGAGTGGAGCTCGTGAAGTGAAAAACGTTTTACAAGAATATCCTTTATTCTGTCCTCATCGGTCTTTTCCTGTGCTGCACGGATAGGATAAAGGGGAGCCTCTGCTGTGTGAATATCAAAGTTGTCATAGCCATAAATTCTTGTGATTTCTTCAATGATGTCAGCCTTCATGGTTACGTCCTTTGTTGCACGCCAAGAGGGAACAGCCACCTTGAAGTCGTCTCCGCTCAGTTCAACACCAAAGCCAAGCGCCTGCAGCGTCTTTACGATTGTTTCTTTGGAAATGTCGATTCCTGCATAACGGTCAACAAAGGCTTTGTTGAAGTCAACATTGATGTTGTCATATTTAAATGCGTATTCGTCTGTGAGACTTGACACAACCTTGACGCCATCATCAATATCTGTGAGGAGCTTAACAAATCTTGCAATTGCAGGAACTGTCAGTTCGGGGTCGAGACATTTTTCATAACGCATTGATGCATCGGTTCTGTGTGCAAGGCGAACAGTTGACTTTCTGATTGAAACAGCATCAAAGGTTGCTGATTCAAGGGTAAGCCTTGTTGTATCTTCAACAATCTCAGAATCCAGACCGCCCATAATACCTGCAATGGCAACGGGCATATTGTCGTTGCAAATCATAAGAGTGTTTTCGTCAATGTTGCGTTCAACATCGTCAAGGGTCTTGAATGTGAAAGGCTTGTCAAATCTTTTAATTCTCAGCTTTTCAACCTTGCGTGAGTCAAATGCGTGCATGGGCTGACCCATTTCAAGCATAAGATAGTTTGTGAGGTCGGCAAGGAGGTTGATTCCTCTCATGCCGCAGTAGTAAAGACGGATTCTCATGTTTACGGGGCTTACATTCTTTGTGATGTTTTCCACCTGCAAGCATGAATACCTCTGACAGAGGGGGTCTTCAATCTTCATATCAATTTTTGGAAGATTGCTGTACTGTTCAAGGTCAACCACGTCCAATGCCTTCAGGGGGCGTCCTGCAAGTGCCGCAAATTCACGGGCAATTCCGTAGTGTCCCCAAAGGTCGGGTCGGTTTGTGAGGGATTTGTTGTCAACCTCAAAGATAATATCGTCAATGGCATAAACTTCTTTGATGTCTGTGCCGTTTGCAATTTCGGCAGGGATTTCCATGATACCTTCATGGTTGTCGCTGATTCCCAATTCCTTTTCGCTGCAGCACATACCGTGTGAGGGATAGCCTGCCAGAGGACGGGGAGCAATTGTTATTTCACCGATTCTTGCACCAACCTTTGCAAAGGCAGTTTTCATGCCAACCTTAACATTGGGAGCGCCGCAGACAACGTCTGTCAAACCGCAGTCTCCTGCATCAACCTTCAAAAGGTGGAGCTTCTTTGATTCGGGATGGTCTTCAACGGATTTGATTTCGGCAACAACAATGCCTTCAATGTCGCTTCCTTTGAAGAATATTTCGTTTTCAACCTCGGCTGTGGAAAGCGAGAATTGATTTATAAGCTTCATTTTGTTGAGTCCTGACAAATCAACAAAGTCAGAAATCCAGTTCATTGATAAAAACATAATTTGTAATCTCCTTTCCTGCTTTATTTGTCGTCGGTGAACTGTGACAGAGTTTTGAGGCTGCCGCTGTTCAAGTCACGAATATCTTTCACGCCGTATCTCATCATAACAAGTCTTGTGAGTCCAAGACCAAATGCAAAGCCGGTGTATTCTTCGGGGTCAATGCCGCCTGCTCTGAGCACCTCGGGGTGAATCATGCCACAGGGACAAAGCTCAAGCCAACCGCTGTGTTTGCAGGAGGGGCAACCCTCACCGCCGCAGATAAGACAGTTGATGTCAAGCTCAAAGCCCGGTTCCACAAAGGGGAAAAAGCCCGGACGAAGACGAACCTTCACGTCTTTTTTGAACACCTCGGAGAGCATTGTTTTCATAAAGAAAATGAGGTTTGAAATGGAGATGTTCTTGTCAACCATAACACCCTCCATCTGGAAGAATGTGTTTTCGTGGTTGGCATCGGTTGCTTCGTTTCGGAAACATCTTCCGGGGAAGATTGCTTTGATGGGAACACCGTCATTAATGAGGGCATCCTTATATTTTTTATAAATTGCGTTCTGTGCCGCAGATGTGTGCGATTTCAAAAGCTGACCGTTTTCCAGATAATAAGTGTCCTGCATATCACGTGCCGGATGATGCTTGGGAATGTTGAGTGCCTCAAAACATTCGTAGTCAGTTACAATTTCGCTGTAATCCTCGATGTGGAAGCCCATTGAACGGAAGATTTCTTCACATTCACGCTGAACCAGCGTTATGGGGTGATATGAGCCGCGGTCAAGATTTGCGGGAGCGGTGATGTCGATGTCGGGCATTGAATTGATTTCCTTCTCAATTTCCGCTTTCTTCATTTCTTCGATTTTTGTGGTGATTGCATCGGTTGCTTCGTTTTTGAGAATGTTAACTTCCTGACCAAAGGTTTTCTTTTCTTCAACCGAGAGGTTTTTCATTTCTTTCAGAAGCCCGGTAATCAAACCGTTTTTGCCAAGATATTCAACTCTCAAAGCATCAAGACTTGCCATATCGGCAACGTTTTCCAGCTTTGAAAGAAACTCTTGTTTCATTTGTGCTGTTTTCTCTGACATAATAAAGGTCCTTTCTATGATTAATATTAATTGTTTACTGAATGTTATTGGGGCAAAAGAAAAAGTCCGTCCCAAATCCTATGGGACGAACTGTGATTAGTCCGCGGTACCACCCGTATTCAGAACTTTTGTTCTGCACTTTGTTGCGTTTTTGCGTGAACACAGTAAACACTCTGCTTATATGAAAATCAATTTCGCAGAAAGCTCCGATGCTGAAATTCACAACCGGGATTGCAACGGATACTTTCAGCCGACGATATCCGCTCTCTTTTGCAATTTTACCGATGCTACTTACACATCTTCAACGCCTGCATACATATTAAATAATAGCACTTTATGAGCGGTTTGTCAAGAACAAATTACCAATGAAGTAATTAATGTAATTTTCGAATAAACAAATGTAACTTTTGGTGGTTGCAAAATGTTAAAAAATGTTGTAGAATGTAAAAAATGAGAGTTTTATGTTTAGGAGAGAACTGTTATGTTGAATGTAAACGGAACAAAGCTATGCCAACTGTGTTTTTCGCCAATTGTTCAGGGTAGCAAAATATGTACCCATTGCTCAAATATCGGAAATCGAACAAAATATCCTGTTGTGCTGAAGGAAGGTGTAATCCTTGCAGGACGGTACAGCGTGGGCAAGGTTCTTGGAAAGGGCGGCTTTGGTGTAACGTATCTTTGCTATGACCTTGTTATGAACAAAAAGGTTGCCATAAAAGAATTTTTCCCCGATTCAATTGCCTGCCGCACAACCGAAAGCGGAACGGTTTCGGCAATGGACAACACAAAAACTCAGGACTTCAAAAATTATGCGGTGAAGTTCTATGAAGAAGCAAAGCTGGTTTCAAAGTTCAACGGCAATCCCAATGTAATAAGCGTGTATGAATTCTTTTATGAGAACGATACGGCATACTTTGTTATGGAAGCCCTTGAAGGTATGGATTTGAAGCAGTATGTGCAAAGCAAGGGCGGAAAAATTGACATTGGCGAGGCTTTATTTGTGACAAACAAGATGCTTGATGCCCTGATGGTTGTACACAGCGCAGGGGTTCTTCACCGTGACATATCCCCTGACAACATTTACATATGCAAAAATGGCGACGTAAAGCTCATTGACTTTGGTGCGGCACGTCAGGTTATCGGCGAGGAATCAAAGAGTCTGTCGGTTATTCTGAAGCAGGGCTTTGCACCCATTGAGCAGTATCAGAAAAAAGGGGTTCAGGGGCCATGGACAGATATTTATGCCCTTGGTGCAACTCTCTATTATATTCTCACAGGCAGACAAATTGATGATGCAATGTCGCGAATGGAAGACCCGAAACTTGATATGAGAGGGATTCCGTCTTCTTTGACAGGTATTTTGAAGAAAATGCTTGAATTGAAGCACAACGACAGATTCCAGAGTGTTTTTGAGGTTAAGACGGCGATAAATGCCATTGGACAGGAGCTTATACCTGTTCGGCTTTGTAGCTTTTGTCAGATGTGCGGAAAAGAGATTGCCTTTGGCGAAAAGCTCTGTTCACAATGTTCGGGGCAGGAATCGGCAATATCTGATGTTCCCGACACAGAGTATGCTCCTGTTGTTCCAAAACCAAGCCAAAAGGGCTTTAAAAACAAATGGGTTATTGTTGCATCATGGTCTGCACTTGCATTATTGTTTGTTGTTGTTTCGCTTGTTCTGGTTTTGAACAGTTCGGGATATAAATACAAAAAAGCGATGGATTTGCTTGAAGATAATGACTTTGATGAAGCAGCTGCGGCTTTTGAGGAAATTATAGATTATAAAGACAGCTCAGAGATGATAACGGAGACGCAGTATCAAAAGGCAAATTATTTTATGGAACAAGGACAGATAAGTGATGCTTTTGAGATATACAAAGAAATCAGAGGCTATAAAGAGTCTGCACAAATGTTAGCCAATATGGGAAAATTCCTCTCCGCGGGGCGGTTCCACACAGCTGCAATCAGGACGGAAGGAACTGTTGTTGCTGTGGGCAAAAATGATTATAAGCAATGTACGCTTTCGGGATGGAACGATATTGTTGATATTTCAACCGGAAACTGGACTCATACGGTTGGTGTTCGGTCAAACGGGAGTGTTGTTGCCATAGGCTCAAATACATTTAAGCAATGTAACGTAACCGATTGGATGGATATTGTTGATGTTGCGGCAGGAGTATTCCATACTGTGGGGTTGAAGGATGACGGAAGCGTTGTTGCGGTAGGGAGAGAGGATGACGGAGAATGTGATGTTTTGGCATGGAACGACATTGTGGCAGTATCTGCAGGGGATGCCTTTTCGGTTGGGCTTAGAGCAGACGGAACTGTTGCCGCAACCGGAAAGAATGACAAAGGACAGATAGATGTTTCCGGGTGGCAGGATATTATAGCTATTTCAGCCTCATGGGACAATATAGCCGGACTGAAATCAGACGGAACGGTTGTTTCAACCTCTGATGATTATGATGTTTCGGAATGGAGTGACATTATTGCAGTTTCTGTAGGTTCAAGCCATATTGTCGGATTGAAGACTGATGGAACAGTTGTGTCAAAAGGAAGTAACTGGACAGAACAGTGCAATGTTTCGGGATGGCGTGATATTATAGCCATTTCTGCCGGAGATAACCATACTGTCGGGCTGAGAGCTGATGGAACAGTTGTTGCAACAGGTGATAATGATGATGGGCAATGCGAGGTTGACGGCTGGAAATTGTTTTGATAATAAAAAATAATAACAGTGAGGAATATTGAAATATCTTGCAAGGTAAGATGCAAAATCTATTGACAAAAAGATTATAGGCTGTTAAAATATAGTAATGCGTAGCTTTGAGCTTGATACAAATAAAAACATTAATATGAGCGAAAGGGATTTTGTTCATGAAAAAAGTTTTGGTTTTGAGTTGCAGCACGGGACAGGGACATGATTCCTGTGCGAAAGCTGTGAAGGAATATTTTGATGAGCAGAATGTTTGCTGCGAGGTTCGTGACGCACTTGAGTTTGATTCAAAGCGGCTTGCTTGGTTTATGTCATGGGGACACAGCTTTATGTACAGACATATGCCGTGGCTGTTCAAAAAAGGTTACAGCTACAGCGAGAATCATCCTTCTGTATTTAAGGAAAGTTCACTTGTTTTCAGAATATTGACTTCGGGAACAGATAAGATTTATGATTATATTGCAGAAGGCGGATTTGATACAATCATATGTACACATGTGTTTTCTGCAATGATATTGACATATATGCAAAAACAGCATCCTATGGATGTGAAAACATCATTTGTTGCAACGGACTACACCTGCAGTCCCAGTATGGAAAAAAGCGATTTGCAGTATTATTTTATTCCTCATGAGTCTTTGACTGAGGAGTTCATGAGATGTGGCATTCCAAAAGAGAGAATTATTCCCGTTGGAATACCTGTACGGACGGATTTTGTTCGGAGAACTGACAGGCGTGAAGCAAAACAACTGCTGGAGATTAATCCTGATTCCAAACACATGCTTATTATGTGTGGAAGCATGGGATGCGGTCCGATTGCAAAAACGGTGGTAAAACTTTCAAAAATCATTCCTGATGATGTTGAGGTTACTGTGGTTTGCGGAACGAACAAAAGCCTGTTTAAAAAGTTGCTGAAGAAGTACAGGCATGATGAAAGAATTCACATTGTTGGGTATACTGACAAAATTTCATTGTACATGGATGCAACGGATTTGTATCTGACAAAGCCGGGTGGCATAAGCTCAACAGAGGCGGCAATGAAATGTGTTCCGATGTTGCTTGCGGATGTGGTTGCAGGCTGTGAACTGCATAATATGAAATTTTTTGGCGATATGGGTGCGGCTGTAATTGAAAAGTCGCTGAGTAATTTAGCCGAAAAAAGTATTGAGCTTATTCGGGATACAAAAAAGCTGAAGGAAATGGAAAAAGCTTTGGAAAATTATAATCAATCTGTGGGAACAAGAGGAATTTTTGATAATCTGAAGGATTGATAAAAAATAAATTTATGAGGTGTATTAAATTATGAAAAAGGTTTTGGCGATTGACTTTGGCGCATCAAGCGGCAGAGCAATTCTTGGTTCATTTGACGGTGAAAAGATTGAATTGACAGAGGTTCACAGATTTTCAAACGACCCCAATTATGAAAACGGCGAGCTTCGTTGGAATGCAGAAGCACTTTTCAACGAAATTAAAACAGGTATAAAGAAAGCTGCTGAAATTTCGGATTTTGACACAATTGCAATTGATACATGGGGTGTTGATTACGGCGCAATTGACAAAGATGGAAAGTTGATTGGAAACCCGTTTAATTACCGTGACTCAAGAACAGACAACATTACGGAAAAGGCATTCAAAATTATTCCTGAAAAAGAACTTTATGAGTTGACGGGAATACAGGTTATGAACTTCAATACTCTTTTTCAGCTTCTCACTGAAAAGGATTTGACCAAAATGGATAAATTCCTTCTCATGCCTGATTTGTTCAGCTATATGCTCACGGGCGAACAGTATGCTGAGAGCACAGTTGCATCAACAACCCATATGTTTGACCAGAAAAAGTGTGACTGGAAGTGGGAGGTAATTGACAGATTCGGCTATCCAAGAAGCATATTCCCCAAAATAGTAAAAGCGGGAACTGTTGTTGGAACAATGAAGCAGGAGCTTGCTGATGAGCTTGGTGTCAGCCCCAAAGAGGTTGTTGCAATTGCGGGACATGATACTGCAAGTGCTGTTGCGGCTGTTCCCTCAAAGGATAAGGACTTTATTTTTATTTCATGCGGAACATGGTCGCTTTTTGGTACTGTTACGGATGAACCCGTTCTTACTGAAAAATCAAACAAGTATAACATTACAAATGAATATGGTTTTGGCGGTAAAACAAGATTTCTCAAGAATATTATCGGATTGTGGCTGATTCAGGAAGCAAAGCGTCAGTTTGTTAAGGATGGCAAGAATTACAGCTATGCTGACATGGAAGAGCTTGCTTTGAAGGCTGAGCCATTTAAGTATTTCATTGACCCTGATGACCCGTCCTTTGTTGCTCCCGGTGGCATGCTTGACAGAATTGCGGCATACTGTGAAAAAACCGGTCAGGGCAGACCGGAAACGGATGGCGAGCTTATCAGATGCATTTACGAAAGTATTGCTCTCAAGTACAGAGCTGCTTTTGAACAAATCAAGGATTGTACCGAAAAGGAATATAAGTCAATTCATATGGTTGGCGGTGGAACAAAGGATAAGCTCCTTTGTCAGATGACTGCAAATTCAACCGGTGCAAAGGTTATTGCAGGTCCGATTGAAGCAACAGCTATGGGCAACATTGCTGTTCAGCTCTATGCAAAGGGTGAGTTGAACGATATTACTGATGTGATTATGAAGTCAACCGAAATCAAGGAATATGCTCCTGCGGATGTTGATGTATGGAATGATGCTTATAACAAGTTTAAAGGCATAATCGATTAAAAAAGATTTAAAAAGGCTTGCCGCTTCGGTAAGCCTTTTTGAGTATGAAAATAGAAGTACATACAGAAAAGAATATTGAACTTTGTAAATTTAATTAAGGCGGATTGAAAAGCGCCTAACAAATCTATTATATCATATTCGGATATTGTTTGTAAAGAAAAAACTTGGTCAGAATAAAAAAATCTCTTTATTTTACAAAGAAAATAGAGAGATTTTTTATAATTTGTCAATTGAAAAAGCCTTCATAATGTGGTACACTTAAATCACAGAAAGGAAGGTACAGTCCAATGAGAAAGTAAGAATGACAGAAAATGAAGTAGTTTTCATAAAGTGGTTTAAACACAAAGTTTTGAAAAAGAGGAGAAAAACACGACGGTGTATAAAACGTATAACATAGATTTTTAAATCAGATGCAGATTGAATATTTATGTTTAAATCAAAAAAAGAAAACCTTCATCAAAAGTCAGAAATTCGCCTTTTGTATTCTCACTGAAAATCAAGGTGTTCTCGTTAGAGAAAAAAGAAAGTGTGTGTTTGAGAAATGTGGAGAAGCATGAGGCAGACTAAGAAAGAGAGGATAACCAAATGATGTTAGATATCAAGAGCGTCCGGAAGTGACTCTTGATTGTGCGTAAAGAAGCTCAATCAGGGGTCACTTCCATTTTTGTTAATTTGTTGAAATAAGTACTTGACAAATTGTGAATAAACGTGTATAATGAATTAGTTGACAGCGTAATTAATACCGAGGCGTGGCGCAGTTTGGTAGCGCACCTGGTTTGGGACCAGGGGGCCGCAGGTTCGAATCCTGTCGCCTCGACCAAAAATCCGCACACGAAAGTGTGCGGATTTTGTCAATTTATCCCTTTGTTAAATCTTTTATAACTTCTCCTGCAATTATAAGTCCTGCAACCGAAGGAACAAAGGCTGTGCTGCCCGGTGAACGTGAACCGGTATCGGTTTGGGGCTTTATGGGTGGTTCCTCAGAATACAGAACCTTTAGTGCTTTCACATTGCGCAGTTTCAATTCACGTCGCATAACTCTTGCTAGCGGACAGACAGATGTTTTGTAAATATCAGTTAGTTTGAACTGTGTAGGGTCAAGCTTGTTGCCCGTACCCATTGAGCTGATTAACGGAACACCAAGGGCTTCTGCGCGGACAGCAAGCTCGATTTTTGCGCTTACGGTGTCAATTGCATCCACAACATAATCAAACTGTTCGAGCGGGTAATTGTCGGCATTTTCGGGCAGATAAAATACCCGATTAAGGATTACCTCGGCACTGGGGTTGATTGACAGAATACGGTCTTTCATTGCTTCAGTTTTTGCCATTCCGATGGTGTTGATGGTTGCAATAATCTGTCTGTTTAAATTTGATGCAGCCACGGTATCGTTATCAAATAATGTGAACCTTCCAACACCGCATCTTGCAAGAGCTTCGCATACATGACCGCCCACGCCGCCCAAACCAAAAACCGCAACGTGTGCGGTTTTCAGCTTGTCCATATTTTCTTTTCCTAAAAGCATTTCTGTTCGTGAGAATTTTTCAGACATAGTTTTATCCCTTTTTTCTGATATTTAACAGCTTGACAACAACGGGGCTGAGAACAGTGTTCAGACCAAGCTCAAACAAAAAGTTGCCAAGAGCCAGTGCAATAAACAATGCAACACCTGTTTCGGCACTGCCAAGCATATTTGCAATTCCAACGGCATCGTCCATAAAGAATATTATACAGCCAAGCAAAAATACACTTGTATTAACCATCGGACAGATGATTGCGGCCGCAAATGCTGCGATTGTTGAATTCAGCTTGCAAAGACCTTTGTATACAAGTCCTGCAACAAGTCCGCACAAGATTCCTTTTGAAAGAACGGTTATTATGGTTCCCGGTATGTCAAATGCGAGAAAAAGATTAGCACCGCCGGTAGCAAAAACAATAACTGCAAAAATCAACCCTAACCATGCACCAATAGCCGGGCCGCATAGGATTGCACCTATGGCAATGGGAATTAAGCCTATAGCCGTTGAGAAAGGTCCGAAAAAGGTTGTGTAGGTAGCTAATAGCTGAAAAAGAATAACTAATGCAGTCATCAATGCGCTTGTTACCAGTTTTTCTGTTGACATTCCTTTTTTCTGTTGTGTTTTCATAAAAATCCTCCTTGCTGTCGTTCGCACCATGGCGATACAACGCATAAATTTTTTTCTATATTAACTCCGAAGAGCAATATACACAAACGTAATTTAACTGTTTTTCTTATATAAAATATTCAAGCCTTTAAGCAACAAATTTTCGTCAAGAATAATTTTGTGTCGGCAGTGAGGGATAATGGTGGAGGAGAGACCTCCTGTTGCGTAAACGGGAAGCTCTGCACCCATTTCTTCGTTAAAACGGTCAATCATACCGTCAATCAGGCAGGCGTTACCGAAAACGACTCCCGATTTCATACAATCAACGGTGTTCTTACCGATGACGGATTTTGGAGCTTCCAGACCAATTTGGGGAAGCTGGGCTGTACCGCTTGCAAGAGCCTTGACGCCCATACCGACTCCGGGACCGATTGAAACACCAATAAATGTACCTGTTTCGTCAAGAACCATTATTTTTGTTGCTGTACCCATGTCAACAATAAGACACGGACTGCCGTATGTATAGTGTGCGGCAACGCAAGCTGTTATCAGGTCGGCACCAACGCTTGCAGGATTATCACAGTGAATTTTAATGCCTGTTTTTATTCCGGGGCCAACCATAACAGGGTCAATGCCGTACACAAATTTTATTGCACGCTTCATAACCGAATTAAGGGGCGGCACAACCGAGGAAATTATAGCACCTTTAACAGTTGATTTGTCAACATTGTGCAGAGTAAGAACACTTTTGATTTTTGTTGCGTATTCGTCTTCAGTTTTGTTGGCGTTGGTTGCAATTCTTGCCACAAAGGTTAATTCATCGTCAACAAATCCGCCAAGAACTATATTTGTATTTCCAATATCTATTACAAGTAACATGAGTAACAATCCTTTCTGTTAAGCAAATCAAGTATATCATTAAATATAAAAAAAATCAATACATACACAAAAAAATGGTGGAGATACTCCACCATTTTTACGGAAGGTCAGCTAAGTCTTGTAAGATATTGACAATAAACATAAACGTTTTGTATTTTTTTTGCTTCAACACCGTCATCAGCCTGTATTATGGGCTGAGTTTCTGAAGGTGTGATGTAGAGTTTGAATACAACAGCATCTTGTCCCGGCCTCATATTCCGAATTTTTTTATATTCAAAATTATTCTTTTTTACTCCGAGTTGCTCGTATATAACTTGCTCAATATCGGGGTTGGTGAAGCATCGGAGAACATCTGATTCGTCATACACTTCGAGTATATGCTTAGCTTCCTCAAACGAAAGGTTATAACACTTGAATTCACCCTCGTTCAGAACGGTCATAACACTACTGTTATCCAACAGCAACAACGGTAATAATTTTTTTTCAGCCATAATACAATCCTCCTTATATTTAATTATTCATTTAAGAATGTTCTTGGTAAAATAATACAAGAAAAGTAAAAAAATGTCAAGGGTTTTGTTTAAAATTATTGAAAATTTTTGTTTTAATGATAATATATGCCTGAAATACCTGATTATTACAGAAAAACCCGTAAAATCAAAAAAGATTTAACGGGTTTATTAGTTTTATAGGGTTGATACAAATTTAAAGAATGCTGTTCAGAAATTGTTTTGTACGTGGGTCTTCGGGCTCCGAAAAAATCTTGTCGGGAGTGCCTTCCTCAACAATGCATCCGTCTGCCATAAAGATAATACGGTCAGCAACCTCACGGGCAAAGCCCATCTCATGAGTTACAACAATCATTGTCATACCCTCTCTTGCAAGCTCCTTCATAACATCCAGAACCTCGCCGACCATTTCGGGGTCAAGGGCGGAGGTGGGTTCGTCAAACAGCATAACATCAGGGTTCATCATAAGTGAACGGACAATTGCAACACGCTGTTTTTGACCGCCTGAAAGCTGCGATGGATATGCATCGGCACGGTCAGCAAGTCCAACTCGTGTCAATAATTGCAATGCTTTTTTGTTTGCTTCATCGGCTGACATCTTCAGGAGCTTGGTTGGTGCGATTGTGAGATTTTTGAGGACTGTCATATGTGGGAACAGGTTGAATTGCTGAAAAACCATTCCCATTTTTCTGCGATGCAGATTTATGTTGGTTTTGGGGTCAGTTATGTCAGTGTTCTCAAAAAGGATTGTGCCTGATGTGGGATGCTCAAGGAGGTTGAGAGAACGAAGATAGGTTGATTTTCCTGAACCGGAAGGCCCGATTACAACAACAACCTCACCTTTTTTTATCTCGGAGCAAACTCCGTTGAGGGCTTTGATTTTGCCGCCGTTGTAGTATTTACATAGGTTTGTGGTTTTTATCAGAAAATTATCGCTCACTCTTACGCAACCTCCTTTCAAGTCTGCCTACAATCCAGGTGAGAAGCATAACCATTGCAAGATAAACAATGGCTACGGTGAAAAGCGGCATAAATGCCGAAAAGGTTCTTCCGCGAATAATATCACCGGCTTTTGTTAGGTCAATAATTCCAACATAGCCTGCAACTGAAGTTTCTTTCAAAAGTGCAATAAACTCATTCAGCAGAGTGGGGAGAACCGTCTTGAATACCTGCGGAATGATTATGTATATCATGGTGTGAATGTAATTAAAGCCCAGTGAACGGCCTGCTTCAAACTGACCGTTGTCAATTGACATAATTCCGCCACGGAGAATTTCAGCTACATATGCTCCCGAATTGATGCCAAATGCAATTGATGCAACCATTATGCCGTTTGTTGATGATGCAAATATGATAAAGTAGGCAATCAAAAGCTGAACAACAACCGGTGTGCCTCTGATGACGGTCAGATATATTTTGCATATCATGTTCAGACACGCAAAGGCGTAATAGTTCAAAATATTGCTGCTTCTTGCAAGGCTGTCACGGTTTTTGTCGTAGGTTGAACGTATAATTGCTACAACAACACCGATTACAACACCAATTAGAAGTGCAAAAAACGCAATTGTAAGGGTATTGCCAAGACCCTTTAAAAGATGTTTCCAACGGGAATCTTCAATGAAATTAAAAATAAATTGTTCTTTAAGTGTCAAAATATCATCTCCAATAAAAACGGCAGTGTTTCCACCGCCGTTTTAAGTAATGCAGTTTGATTGTATTTTATTCAGCGCTGATATACTTGCTGATAATGCTGTCAACTGTTCCGTCTGCAATGAGTTCATCAAGTGCCTTGTTGATTTTTGCGAGAAGCTCTTCATTGTCTTTTGCAACACAAATTGCGTAGTTTTCTGTAACGTATTCTGTGTCAAGAATCACAAGACCTTCGTTTGCAGCAACATATGATTTTGCAGGCTCGTTATCAATAATCACACAGTCAACCTTGCCGCTTACCAAAGCTGCAACTGCGTCTGTACCTTTGTTGAAGGGGATAACAGCTTCTTCACCGTAGCCGCCGTTCTCAACTGAATCAGATGCGTAAATATGACCTGTTGTATCCTGCTGAACACCGATTTTGAGCTCGGGTGAAAGGTCATCAACCGATTTGATGGGTGAGCCTTCGGGAACGATAATTGACTGCACGCCTGTTGCGTATGAAGTTGAGAAGTTAACCGTCTTGAGACGTTCTTCCGTAACTGTCATGCCTGCCATACCGATGTCAAACTTACCTGTCTGAACACCTGCGATGATTGAACCGAATTCAGTATCCTGAATTTTCAGTGTCATGCCAAGTTTTTCAGCAATTTTTTCTGCTATTTCAGCATCAATACCAACAATCTTTTCGCCTTCATAGAATTCATAGGGCGGGAAAGTTGCGTTTGTTGCCATTACAAGCTCAGTTTTTGCTGTGGTATCCGCAACTTCGTTGCCTGTTGCATTATTGTCAGGATTCTCGTTTGTTTTGCCGCAAGCAGCAAAGCAGAAAACCATTGACAATGCGAGAATAAGTGTTAAAATTCTTTTCATAATTTTTACCTCCAAACGGAAAATATAATTTTACCATTATTTTAATGTAAAAGATGGTTTTTGTCAAGGGTTTTGAAAAATATGTTGCGATAATCACCGATAATCGTATAATTAAAAACCAAATTTATGCAAAAAATCTGTTGAAAAAGTTTTATTTTTGTGTTAAAATATATAAAGATAATCTTATATTTCAGCGAGGAATTTTTATGTTTCTTCCCATTTCGAAAGACGACATGAAAAAGCGTGGAATCAGTCAGCTTGATTTCATTTATATTATCGGTGATGCGTATGTTGACCACTCAAGCTTTGGCCATGCAATAATTTCAAGAGTTCTTGAAAATGCGGGCTTCACCGTGGGGATAATTTCTCAGCCTGACTGGCACAGTTGCGAGCCCTTTAAGGCACTGGGCGAACCCCGTCTGGGATTTCTGGTATCCTCGGGGAATATTGACCCCATGGTAAATCATTATACCGTTTCAAAAAAGGTCCGTTCCCGGGATATGTATTCTCCGGGGGGAAGCCCCGGAAAACGCCCTGACCGTGCAACAACGGTTTACTGTAACCGTCTTCGTGAGGCATTCGGCAAAAAAATACCCATAATCATTGGCGGAATTGAAGCAAGTCTGCGGCGATTTGCTCATTATGATTATTGGTCGGACAAGGTTCGCAGAAGTATACTTATTGACAGCGGCGCTGATTTGCTGATTTACGGAATGGGGGAGCATCAGATTGTTGAAATTGCCGGCCTCCTGAACTGCGGTGTTCCCGTAAGTCAGATAAAGAATGTTCAGGGGACGGTGTATATTGAAGATGCGGATGCGGAATTTCCTCAGGAGTATCTTGTGATTCCGTCATTTGATGAGGTTTTGGAGGACAAGGTGAAGTACGCCAAGGCCACACAAATTCAATACGAAGAACAGGATGCGTTCAGAGGCAAAACACTTGTTCAGAAGGATAATGACAAAAAATGCGTTGTTCAGCTTCCGCCGTCATTGCCGCTTACAACCGAGGAGCTTGATATGATATACGAGCTCCCCTTTGAGGGAACATATCATCCGTCATACAAGGCCTTGGGCGGTGTCCCTGCAATTGAAGAGGTGGAATTCAGCATAACCTCGTGCAGAGGTTGTTTTGGAAGCTGTAATTTTTGCGCTCTTGCATTTCATCAGGGCAGGACAGTTACGGCAAGAAGTCAGGAATCAATTTTGCGTGAAGCGGAAAAACTTACACAAAAGCCCAATTTCAAGGGCTACATTCACGATGTGGGCGGACCCACGGCAAATTTTCGTGCCCCTTCATGCAAAAAACAACTGAAATCGGGAGTCTGCAAAAATAAGCAATGTCTGTTTCCGACCCCGTGCAAGAATCTTGAGGTGTCACACAGAGACTACCTTGAGCTTCTGCAAAAGCTGCGAAAAATTCCGAAGGTAAAAAAAGTGTTTGTCCGCTCAGGTATCAGATTTGATTACCTGCTTTGTGATAAGGATGAAGCCTTTTTTGCGGAGCTTTGCAGGCATCACATAAGCGGACAGCTCAGAGTTGCGCCCGAACACATTTCAGACAATGTTCTGAAGTATATGGGGAAGCCCCCTCATGAGGTATATGAAAATTTCATTAAGAAGTTTGAGGCAATAAACAAAAGGCTGGGCAAGGAACAGTACGCCGTTCCGTATCTTATGTCCTCGCATCCCGGAAGTACCATGAAGGATGCAATACGGCTTGCAGAATATCTCAACAGGCACAAGCTGAGTCCCGAGCAGGTTCAGGATTTTTATCCCACGCCGGGAAGCATCTCAACCTGTATGTATTATACTGAAATTGACCCACGGACTATGAAACAGGTATACGTTGCAAAGGATTATAAGGAAAAACAGATGCAGCGCGCACTTCTTCAGTTCCGTGCCCCTAAGAATTATGATTTGATTTTAAAAGCATTAACAAAGGCAAAACGCACCGACCTCATTGGTTATGGCGCTGAATGTCTGATAAAACCACAAAAAGGAGAAAAGAAAAATGGTAACAATATTAAGCGGAAAAACGGTATCAGCAAGAATAAAGGAAAATCTCAAGGTCGAAATAGAAAACCTGAAGAAAGGCGGGACACTCCCCGGACTCGCAGTAATCATAGTAGGTGAAGACCCTGCTTCAAAGGTATATGTTGGCAGAAAAGAAGCAATGTGCACAGAGCTTGGTATGCATTCCGAAAAATTTGCCCTGCCTGAAGAAACAACTCAGGAGGAGCTGGTTGCTCTTGTTGAAAAACTTAATAATGACAGCAACATTCACGGAATCCTTGTACAGCTTCCGCTTCCCAAGCACCTTGACGAAAAGGCAGTTATCAACACAATTCGTCCCGAAAAGGATGTTGATGCCTTTCATCCTGTGAATGTAGGTAAGATTATGATTGGCGATTATGACTTTGTTCCATGCACTCCTGCAGGTATCATGGAACTTATCGCTGAAAGTAATGTTGAAATTGAAGGCAAAAACTGCGTTGTAATCGGCAGAAGCAATATTGTTGGCAAGCCAATGAGTATGCTTTTGCTTCACAAGAACGGAACTGTTACAACCTGTCACTCACGCACAAAGGACTTGAAGGAAGTTACAAAACAGGCTGATATTCTTGTTGCGGCTGTTGGCAGAGCAAACTTTGTTACTGCAGATATGGTAAAGCCTGGAGCGGTTGTAATTGACGTTGGAATGAATCGTCTTGAGGACGGAAAGTTGGTTGGCGATGTTGCCTTTGACGAGGTTGAAAAGATTGCAGGCGCAATAACTCCCGTTCCGGGTGGTGTTGGCCCCATGACAATTGCAATGCTTATGCAAAATACGCTTACGGCGGCAAAAAATTCTGTGAAATAAGGATTTATTATAATGAAGACAAAAACGGTTTATGTATGTTCAGAGTGCGGGGCAAACTTCCCTAAATGGATGGGAAAGTGTACAACCTGCAATTCATGGAACACAATTGAAGAAGAAATAATCAAGCAACCGTCGACAAATTCAAAGGTTGGAGTTATGTCTGCTCCTGTAACAGGCAATTCTGTTCCAAGGAAGATTTCTGAAATTGACACAAGGGAGGAGGCACGGACGCTCACCGGTATGAGTGAGCTTGACCGTGTTCTTGGCGGCGGTCTTGTCAAGGGTTCTCTTGTTTTGGTAGGCGGAGACCCAGGAATCGGAAAGTCAACGCTTCTCCTTCAGATATGTGAGCATCTTGGTAAAAACAAATCAATCCTCTATGTGTCGGGTGAAGAATCTCAGCGTCAGATTAAGCTCCGTGCCGACCGTCTTGGAATCAGCACCGATAATCTGAAGCTCTATTCCGAAACAAATATGGACTATATTCTCGACTGTGTATTCCGTGAAAAACCCGATATACTCATTGTTGATTCGGTTCAGACAATGTATAATCCCGAAATTCAGTCCACTCCGGGGAATACAGCTCAAATCAAGGACATTACAACAGTATTGATGAAAGTGGCAAAAGAACATTCAATATCTGTTTTTCTTGTTGGGCATGTCACAAAAGAAGGTGCTCTTGCAGGCCCCAAAATTCTTGAACATATGGTTGACTGTGTTCTGTATTTTGAAGGGGACAGACACCAGTCATTCCGTATTCTCCGTGCCGTGAAAAATCGTTTTGGTTCCACAAACGAAATCGGAGTTTTTGAAATGACAGGAAGCGGTCTTGAGGAAGTTCCAAACCCCTCACTTGCGATGCTTTCGGGAAGACCTGAAAATGTTCCGGGAACCTGCATCATCTGTACCATGGAAGGAACACGACCTGTCCTTGCTGAAGTACAGGCGTTGGTTACCCCCACAACCTTCGGGAATCCGAGGCGAATGACAAGCGGGCCTGACATAAGCCGTGCAATTATGCTTGCCGCTGTTCTTGAAAAACGGGGCGGCTTGAAAATCTCGGCATATGATGCCTATATAAATATAGTCGGCGGTCTTAAAATAACCGAGCCTGCCGCAGATTTGGGAATTGTTATGGCTCTTGCTTCAAGTTTCACAGGTAACGCTCTTGAAAGCCATACTGTTGCAATCGGTGAGGTTGGACTCACAGGTGAACTCCGTGCCTGCAGTTTTATGGAATCAAGAATTGCCGAATGTGAAAAACTTGGGTTTACCCATTGTATTATTCCTGCAATCAATACAAAAAAGCTCAGGAGCTTTGAAAACATTAAGCTGATACCTTGCTCGAACATAACGGAAGTTATCACAAAATTCTGCAAATAATTCAAAAAGCAAAAAAATATACATATAATATAAGATTTGAAGGGAAGTCTTGACGTGTTTAATATTGGTGACGAAATTGTTTATCCCATGCATGGAGCCGGAATTATTGTCGACATTGAAGAAAAAAAGATTCTGGGCGAGCTCCATAAGTACTACATCCTGCAGATTTCCATAAGCGACATGAAGGTTATGCTGCCCGTAAACAACACAGAGACAATCGGCATTCGGAGAATTGTTTCCGAAAACGCCGCCAATGATGCAATTGACCATTTTCTCAACTGTGAAGAAGATGAAAATAACAACTGGAATCAACGTTACAGAGAGAATATTGAGAAAATGAAGAGCGGAAATTTGATTGATGTTGCAACTGTTGCAAAAACACTTTTGCTGCGTGACAGCAAAAAATCACTTTCAAATGCAGAACGAAAAATGCTTTCAAACGCCAAAAATATTCTGATTTCTGAGCTTGTGCTGGCAAAAGGAATGACGGCTGACGAAATAAAAGAAATTCTTGCTATTTAAATCCGGGAGGTCACAGATGTTCCAAAAACAAGCTATTGTTCCCAAAGCAACAGCAATTATTGTTGCTGCGGGTTCGGGCAGCCGAATGGGAAAAGGTTCAAATAAGCAGTTTATACTGATAGATGATAAGCCTGTTCTTGCCCATACCCTGCTTAAATTTCACCATGCAGAGACAATTGATAATATTATTATTGTAACAAAAAAAGACTTTATTCTGACGGTTAGTGATCTTGTCCGTGAATTTGGCATTTCAAAGGTGAAGCATATAATTCCCGGCGGAAGCACCCGTCAAGATTCTGTAAGTTGCGGTCTTGCATATGCGGAGCCTGATTCTTATGTGGCTATACATGACGGAGCCCGACCCTTTATTACTACTGAAAAAATAAATGAGCTTGTGTACGCTGCTCATCAATTTGGAGCGGCTGCCCCCGGAGTTGTTCCAAAAGATACCGTAAAAGAACTGGGAGAAAACAGCAAAATACAAGCGACAATTGACCGTGAAAAGCTGCGGCTGATTCAAACTCCACAGGTATTCAAAGCGGATTCTTTGAAAGCGGCATTTGAAAAAGCACGTCAGGACGGTTTTTGCGGAACTGATGACTGCTCCATTGCTGAGCATTATGGAATAACCGTCAAGGTAATTGATGGCGACTATACAAACATAAAGGTAACTACCCCCGAAGATTTGCCTGTTGCAGAAGCAATTTACAGTTTTTTGAACAAGTAACCCATGAAAGGATATTATTCTATGCGTATTGGTTTTGGATATGACGTACATGCTTTGACGGAAGGAAGAAAACTCATTCTCGGTGGTGTTGAAATTCCAAATGAAAAAGGTTTGCTCGGTCATTCCGACGCGGATGTTCTTTTGCATGCAATTATGGACTCCTTGTTGGGTGCTGCGGCATTGGGTGATATAGGAAAACACTTTCCCGACACGGACAACAGCTTTAAGGATATAAACAGTTTGGTGTTGCTTTCAAAAACAGGAGAAATTCTGAATAAAAATGGATTCACGGTAAACAACATCGACTCAACGATTGTTGCGCAGGCACCAAAGGTTTCTCCTTATATTGAAGAAATGCGACTTAACATAGCCCGTACCTTGAATATTGATATATCCTGTGTCAGTGTAAAGGCGACAACAACCGAGCATCTTGGTTTTGAGGGCAGAAAAGAAGGTATTTCGGCCTATGCTGCAGCGACAGTTTTGCAAAAATAACAGTTTGAGGCAGATTTTTGCATTTAATCGGATATAATTCCATATAATTGGAAATAATCATTTGTAATCAAGTTTGATTTATCCGTTATATTTTTGTATTATTAATTGTGTTAGCACTCGTTTGCTTTGAGTGCTAACATTAAATAAGTTTTTTAATTATTTCATTTATCATAAGGAGGATTTTCAAATGAACATCAAACCATTGGCAGACAGAGTTGTTATCAAAATGGTAGAAGCTGAGGAAACAACAAAGAGCGGTATTATTCTTGCAGGCTCCGCAAAGGAAAAGCCTGAAGTTGCTGAAATCGTTGCTGTTGGCCCCGGCGGCATTGTTGACGGCAAGGAAGTAAAAATGGAACTCAAGGTTGGCGACAAGGTTTTAATCAGCAAATACGCAGGCACAGAAGTTAAGCTTGACGGCACAGAATACACCATTCTCCGTCAGTCTGACGTTCTTGCAATTATTGACTAATTTTTTCGGGAGGTATAATCATTATGGCAAAACAGATTTTATTTGGTGAAGAAGCAAGACACGCTCTTGAAAAAGG
>JAFSDN010000107.1 GCA_017436245.1 Clostridia bacterium | reverse complement strand
ATAAAAAGGAAGTGAAAAAATGGTACTTGCAATTGACATAGGAAACACAAACATAACACTCGGCGGATTTGAAGAAGACAAGCTTTTGTTTGTTGCCCGTATTTCAACAGATGCATCCAAAACTGCCGACGAATATGCAAGTAAAATCCTTCACACGCTTTCGCTTTACAAGACAGACGCGGGAAGCGTTACGGGAGCCATAATTTCATCGGTTGTTCCGCCGCTTAACAGTATAATAAAAAAAGCTGTCAACTTCATTTACGGCGTAACTCCGCTGATTGTAGGTCCGGGAATAAAAACGGGAATAAACATTCACTGTGACAATCCTTCCTCCGTCGGCTCTGATATTATCTGCGCATGTGTTGCAGCTCATCACATATACCAAAGTCCGTCGCTCATTGTAGATATGGGAACAGCTACCAAAATAATGGTCATGGATAAAAAAGGAACATTTATCGGTGTTTCCATTATCCCGGGTGTTCTCATGGGACTTAAAGCTCTTTCGTCGGGGACAGCACAGCTTCCGCAGGTAAGCCTTGAAGCACCGCCCTCGGTTATCGGCAAAAACACAGCCGACTGTATGAAAAGCGGCGTTGTTTTCGGAAATGCAAGTCTTATCGACGGAATGATTGACAGATTTTGTGAGGAAACAGGCGAAAACCTCCCTGTATATGCAACAGGAGGACTTGCTTCAACAATTGTAACTCATTGCAAGCACAAAATAACACTTGATGAAAACATGGTGCTTAAAGGGCTTAACATAATTTACAAGAAAAACAATTGAATACATTTTTGTTGTATATTACGCCACTTGTGGCTTAATATAAAGTTTTAATGCGTTGTACCGCACAAAGCGGACGACAGCAAGGAGGAATTTTTATGAAAACAACAAACAACCGAATGGACACCAAAAAGCTTGTACTCGGTGCTATCTTTACAGCACTTGTTATAGTATTCCAGCTTCTTGCAACATTCACAGCATTTTTCGGTCCGTTTTCGACAGCAATAGCACTTATACCTATTGCAATCGGAGCTATACTCTGCGGTCCTGCAATAGGAGCATGGCTCGGATTGGTTTTCGGTATAGTAGTTCTTGCAAGCGGAGGTGCTGCTTTGTTCTGGGCGTTCAACATCCCGGGCACAATAATCACAGTGCTCGCAAAAGGTGCTGCATGCGGTTTCTTTGCAGGATGGGTTTACAAACTGCTCTCAAAGTTCAATCATTATGTGGCAGCAATTGCCGCATCAATTATCTGTCCCGTTGTAAACACGGCTGTATTCATGCTTGGATGCTTTGTGTTCTTCCTGAAGGATGCGGCGGCAATCGGTGAATTAATAGGCAGTGCCGATGCCGGCATGGCTCTGTTTGTGGGAATGGCTCTTGCAAATTTCATATTAGAGCTTGGAATGAATGCTGTTCTCAGCCCCGTAATAATCAGAATTCTGAACATAAGAAAAAAACAGAACTGAAACATAACCCCAATTTAATAATCAGGCTGCAGCAGATTTGCTGCAGCTTCTTTTTTATACAGATTTTCCCAATTGCAAGAAAAGCAATAGCTCTTCACAAAAAGCAATCACAAGTTGCACAAAACTGCTGAAAGATAATTGTGCAACGTACCAAAAATCACTTTTGCTGTTGACATTTGCATTAACGTTGTGATAGTATATATTTAAGGAAATTTGCCACATCGGCAAAAGCTTTTTTATGTATATGTAAGAAAGGAGTCAAAACATGAAAAAGACACATTTTACGGCAAAAATTGCTATTGCTCTTGTGCTTTGTCTTATGACTTTGCTCACAGCGAGTGCGGATTTTGCCAAAACAAACACCTATGCAGAGGGTACTTTTACTGATGTAAAGTCTGATGCATGGTACAAAAATGACGTAGCAAGTGCTTATGAACTCGGCTTCATGAAAGGCACCGGCGACGGAATATTCTCTCCCGACGGAAATGTTACCGTTGCGGAAGCTATTACAATGGCATCCCGTGTTCATTCTATTAATAATGGCACGAAAATCGCTGACAAGCAGGGTGCAAAGAACTGGTATGATATGT
>JAFSDN010000106.1 GCA_017436245.1 Clostridia bacterium | reverse complement strand
GGGCCTGCTCCGTCTATCTCTGCCGCCTCATAAATCTCAGAATCTATTCCGATGATTGTTCCGTAATATATCAAACTTGTGTAGCCCATTGTCTTCCACACGTTAAAGCTCAGAAGTATGGGTCGCCATGGCTTTGGTTCAAGGTACCACGAGATTGGTTTTGCCCCGAACCATTCAAGCAACTGATTCACAAGTCCGTATTCATAATGGAACAGGATTGTTGCCATATATCCAACAACTACCCACGAAATGAATCTTGGCAAAAACAGTATGGTCTGATATGTTTTCAGATACACTCGTTTGTCAATCAAGTCCATAAGCAACGCAATCATTACCGAAACCGCCGCAACAATGAAGATTGACAGGAAGTTATAAAACAGGGTGTTCAGCAATATTCTCGTTGCCGCATCGGATGAAAACAAAAATCTGAAGTTCTCAATTCCGTTCCATGCACTGCCCAGAATCCCCTGCTTGGGTTTGAAGTTCTTGAACGCAACAATGGAACCACCCATTGGTACATAACAGAATACAATCAGCCAGATTATTCCGGGTAGGGCAAGACACAAAAGCTGCAAAGTCTTTCCGTTCCTTAACCTCTTTCTCTTTCTGACCACTCCGTCTTTAGTCATTTTTTCGGTCAGTCTTTCCACTCACACCATTCCTCTCATTAATTAACTTATGTTGTCTTTAAACATTTTATATTTACAGAAAGTTCTGTATTTCAATTATAAACTACCGCTTTTATGTTGTAAACCGGTAAAAATTGTACATTAACTACAAAATCTATACTTTTCACCTTACTGCTATATAAAGTTTGTATATTTTGGGCAGCTTTTTGCATATGTATCAATTCAACGCCTTTTTATAGCCTGCAATCTCCGCTATATAGGCAGGAAGTCCCGGCAACGAACTGTCGTTCACAAAATCCGCCGTAGGTGCTACAAAAATAACATAGCGATAACCACCCGGCTCAGCCAGTTTATAGAGCAAATCTGTGCGTCCCGTATTTGTCAGCAGATAGCCGTCGCCATTTGCCGAAGTCCAGTCCATTGGCGCAACAAACTTGCCGTTGTCTTTTATGGTCTGAGCAATTGTAGCACCGGGTTCATCATTTGCCACATATACCACAAGGGGATATGACAAAACATTCACCGTATCGTTAACAATTCCGCCCACAGCATCAAGGTGTTTTTCTTCGCCAAGGTCAATCCACGCAATATCCCAATGCTGACCCCGGCCACCCACGGTGTTTATGTCATTGTCGGTAAATCTTGTCCCCGTGGGATTTGTTCCCTTTATGGAACCGTGCTGATAGTAATATGACGTTACCTCAGCGGAGCTTTCAACAGCAGCGTATGAATCCACTTCAAGATTCAGCTGAGGGATAATGGGTCTTATGTTGTTCTCCTGATTATCCCAGAGCATAACCCTGACCGAATCAATTTTGCTGTTTTTCTCAGCATCTTCAAAATTAATTGTTGCCGTAACGGGATTTGTGTTCCTGAAGAGCTGTTTTGTGTTTTTAATTTTAGTTGTTTTTGCATCAACAAGCCTTCCCGACGAATCATATCCCGCCGCAACAACAGTATATGTCAAATCGCCGTTGGTCAGGAAGTCATTGATTGCAAAGTTAACGGTTGCTCCATCAAAGGTTGCTGTTGCACCGCTCAATGCCTCAACAAGATTTGACCCCTTTGTGTAAACCCCGAACATTGTTGCACCGCCCTGAACAATTTTGTCCGAAGTATTCAGATTCTTGGGGAATCTCATTCCAACGTAGCGATATTTGTTACCGTCCATTTGGGCTGTTGCAGGGAAAAGCAGAATACCGTTGGTGTCCGTCTCTGAAACAGGGCAGAAGTAATTGCCATTTTCGTCCTTGGCGCTGAACATAACAACCCCGTCCGAAAGGTCTGCCTTGTTTGCCGCCACAATTTCCAGACCGTAATGATACAAGCCAAAGCCCTCAATTGCATAGGTCACATAATCAACCGACTGCGGAACAATCAGGTCAACGGCAATATATCCATTCTCCTTTCCGCTTAAAACCAGACAGGTTGTTTCCGAACCATTGTCCGTGAGATTTTTGAAGGGATGCTCCTTTGACTCTCCGCAATCGGACACAACACCGCAATTAACGCTTGTGAGATACGTTCTGTTGAGTGCAACCGACCTTTGAGCCGACTTGTCAGAGGTATAAACCTTCAAATCCATAACTGCAAGATTATTGTTTGCACTATCCGCCTGAACAACAATATAACGGAACTTTTTACCCTTCAAAGAATCAGGCGCTTTATAATAAAGATGTCCGTAGTTCGCCTCTTTGTCATTGGGCTGTTTGTGAATCAATGTCATATCCTCAAACAAGGTATCATTGGTTGCATAAATCTCATAACCCTTAATTTCATTAGCAGTATATCTTGGAGTGAAAACAACCGCCTCAATGGGATATTCTGCTTCCAGATCAACAACAAGCCTCGACCTGATGCCACTTGACCAGTCGCTTGCAATAAACACCGTTGAAATGCTTCCGTCAATTGCATTTCGTGGCGAATACGTATCATTCTCGTACACCTCGCCCGAGAACGAGGGCTTGTTTTGGGCAATTTCAATCCAGCAAGGTGCAGTTTCCGCAACCTCATCGGAGGTGTTAACCTCAATTTCATTGATTTTCCAGAACCAATGTCCCTTGCCACCGTTTGAATCGGTGACATTGGATTTTTGCAGGAAAACATAGCGGTATCTGTTGCCCTCGGTTGCCTCAACCGCCGCAACATTAATAACATTCTCAGCAGGTGCCGCATCCGCTCCGTTTGCAAGGCTGGGCGCCGCATAGACCTCGGTCATTCCCGCAACACTAACCGCCGTGTTTGGAGTAACATTGGTGTCGGGGCGGGTATTGGTCACATAAACCTTGTAATCCTGACGGTCACGAGACGTATAAATTGCCTCATTATCAGTAAAAATCTTAATCTGGTCAATGGAGTATTCGCTCCCCAAGTCAACAAGCGCCCAAAGATACGAGCCGTCTATAACATTTTTGCCCGATGCCACAAACTTGTTGCTTTCCCATGCCGTATCCTTTTTGCCGTCCGTCATTCTTTCGGGTTCGGTGCTATCTGCCGTCCAGCTTGTAAACACAGGTCGGTTCAGTGCCACATTGGTCAGCGTAACCTGATAACCGGACGAAACCAGCTTCACCGTTGAGCTTGGATTGTATATTCCGCAATAGCCATTAAAGCTCCGCTTTCCCGAAAGGCTTGCCGACATAACCAGAGCATCATTCACCAGAATTTTCAGCGTATCACCATCCATTGCCGCCTTCACGGTGTTCACCTTTCCGTAAACAAAGCCCGAATCTGCCTTTGCGCCAAGAGGTAGGGTACTTTGTGTTCCGTCCTGAACATTATAAAGAATCATTTTCTTCTTGTTCAGAACAAGTCTGTAATAAGAATTTCCCTCTTCCTTGACGCCCGGCTCAATATTCTTTCGCTTTCCGCCAAAGACAAAATCAATCTCGCTGCTGCTGTCAGAATTATCAACCTCAACCCTCCATGTAACTGAGCTGTCGGCTGTCGTTTTGTAAATATAGGGCTCATATGCAGGCTGAATTGTCATAACATCCGCCCTCACAGGCATAACCGTGTTGGGATTTGAATTTATCCAGTTTTCCGATGCCGTGGTTGGCACAAGATTCTGAACCGAATTAACCGCTTCACGCTTAATTTCCAAAGTCCATTGGCTTGTAAGTCCCGTTGCTGTATTCTTCACCGTCACACCAAAAGGACTTGTGAAATCAACATTTGCAAGACTTGTCACAAGCTCTGCACCCTCCGAAACAACCGATTCCACATCCAATCCCGTCAAAGCCGATTCAAAGGGCAGAGTTATTGTTATTTTTTTGTTTTCGCTGTCAACAGCCGTCTTTCCGCCCTGAACATATGCATATTCCAAATCCGCTCCAATGCGAGTCTGTTCAAGTGCCCAAACAGCCTTTTCAAGACGGCAGGCAGCCATTGCCTTGTCAACCTCGGTTCTTGGCACAGATGCCTTTTCAGAGCCAAGAGCCGTTTTCAAATCTGCAATTGCAGACTGGGGATAAGAACCAAGCCCTCCTGAAGTATCCGCTCCGTTTATGTATAACTCACACATTTTAACCATTTGACTGTATGAGGGATGCTCAATTCCGTCATAGGCATTTTCAATTGCAGCTTTCAAAGCGTATTCCTCAAGAATATGTCCGTTTGAATAGTCCGTTGTCCTGTTTGATGAATCCTTTATATCTGCAAGAGCCTTTTTGATTGCATAGTAATCATCATGGGAAAATTGCCACGGAAGGTCACCAAACTGACCCTTTGCAAGAAGATTTTCCGCAACGCTTATGTACGCAAGTGCTCTTGTGGATGCCGCCATGGTTCTGTGATAGCTCTTTGCCATGTCGGGACCCTTGAGCCATGGTGTTTCAACACGTTCGGTCTCACGGATTGAACGGTAATCTGATTGAAGTCCTGCACTTGTCATGATTGAAACCGCATTTGCAGGCGGATTGTCGGGAGTGAACACATTAATGTCCTCCCAATCAATATACGCGTCCCCGTCATATCGTGCAACCTGACTCATATCCGAATATGTATTTCTGATTTTTATGGGGCCTCTTGAAATCGCATTTACATCATTCCAGAACATAAATGTATTTGAGGTATTCACAACAACGTTATTTTCAACCGTTGCACCACAGGAGCCCGTATCAAAATAAATACCACCGTACATATTTCCCTGATTCTTCACATAATTGCCCTTGATTTGCAAATTTTTCTGATTACCAAGAATATAAATTCCACCGCCGTCATCGGTAAACTGACTACAATTTTCAATAAGGTTGTTCTCAATAACATTATCCGCTGCCGTATAGTTTACAGTTTCCCAGCCCCAGCCCAACGAAATTCCCGTATAGCTTGAATCCACAATCTCGTTCTGACGCACATTTGTTCCCTTTGTTATATGAACAAGAACAGCAGGCGCCTGATTGTGAATACGTCCCGCACGGGCAACATAGTTGTTTTCAAAGGTCACGTTTTCACACAAGCCAAGTCTGCCCAAAGGCTCTCTGTCATAGCTGTATGCCCACACACCAAATATGGCAAAGGGCTCGGCCTTTGTCTTTCTGACCATCAGATAACGGTAGCTTCCCGCAAGATTAACAGGGATTTCCTCCACGTCAGCCGCAGGTGCTGTAAAGGTCTTCACAACCTCATAGTCCGAAAAATCTTCGTCGTTGGAAACAAGAACCTCAAAGTTGCTCCGTTCTGTATCCGAAGCTGTTACTCCAACACTATCCTCTTCAAAGGAAAGTCTGATGCTTTCCAGTTTGTGTTCACGTTCAAGGTCAAACATAACCCACGATTTAATTCCGTCACGTTCTGCCCAAGGCTCGTTCTTCCACATATGAGCGTTTATTGGGGCAGAAGCCGCACCGCTTCTGTACTCAAATTCATTTCCCGTTGCGCCGCCGTTGAAAAATGCCATTGTTCCGCCACCGGGAGCAACATAGTTATATGAAGCCCGCCAACGCTTCAGATACACAACATTTGCCGCCGCAGACCTGTCGGCAGGCTCAACCACAGAGCCGTTTCTGAAGGTGCCTATTACCGCAGCCGCCGAACCCGTATCGGTTATACTGCATCCACGGATTGTGCTGTCATCAACACCCTCATAAAAAGCAATTCCGGCAAGCTCCGTACCCCAAATTGCACAGTCGGCAAACTCAATATTGTTTGCGTAATTAACCTCAACCGTACCGGGAGTTACATTCCCTGCCGCCTGAGGGCATATGGGAAATTCACCCTGCTGATTCACATAGCTCGAATTTTCCGCAATGGGGTTTGTTGCATGAGCAAAGCCAATATTCTTGAAGGTCAGCCCCGAAATCTGATGATAATTGTCACGTCCGTCAATTCGCACAAGCCGTTCAAGAACAGGAACAATTACCTCAGCTGTTGCCATATCCTCATTCTCACGGGGATAGTAATAGAGCTTCTTTATATTCTTGTCAAAATAGAATTCACCCGGTTCATCAAGAAGCTCCAAAGCATTTTCCACAACAAACTCCTTGTCAAAGGTCGGCCAGAGCCGAACTCTGGATGAAGGCAAATCCTTAACCGCATACATGGCATTCCAGATAGGATTTTCCAGCTTTACAATCAATTGCTTGCTGTTGCTTGGGTCGTCAACAATGTCCTTAACCGCAATATGAAAATCTCTCCATGCAATTGTCCAGTGAAAAATCACATCTTCGGGATTGTTGAATTTTGGCATTTGTGACTTGTTAACGTAAAATCCGTCTGTCAAATCATAATACGAATCCGATGCCTTATAATTCGCAACACCCTTAATCATCTTTTGTGATGCCGCACGGCGTGCAGGTCTTTCGTTTATGTACAAATCCCTTGCAAATTCAAGCTGTGGCGCATCCGCAGTCCACAAGCCATTGGTCTGCTGTTCCCAGCCCGGGATTTTTGTTCCGCCCGAAATAACCGACTTTTTTGCTCCGGCACCTTGATATATCACCTTGTAGCCGCCATTTCCCGAATCAGCCTCGGTGAACTGCAGATAGTCTTCAAGCTCATATCTGCCCTCCCCAAGATTTACGACAATATCACCTGTCATAGTTCCGTTGTTTTCTGCAATACAGCTCCGCACCGCCTCCATTGCACGTTCAACAGACCTGAACGGTGCCGATGCCGTACCTGATGCCGAATCGCTTCCCGATGCAGGATTAACATAAAACTGTATCATCACAGGGCTCGCCGCCTCAGCAACAAAGCACAGGCTCAGAACCATGCAAAAAATCAAAACCGCACTTATCAATCGTTTCACAATGCTCTTTTCCTTTCGTTATAAAATCCTGATTATATCGTATCATAAAACCTTTTTCCCTGCATAGTTCAAATATTATACTTTCACTATAAATACTATACTTTTCACCCGCAGGGCAAAAAAAATACCCCACAACGGCAAAACACCGTATGGAGTATGGTTTTTTTAGCTTGCTTCAACAATCCCGTCTCTTTTCGCCACAAGGAGCATCACATCCTTGCCCACCTTTATTCCGTGACTCATCAGACACAGCTTTGTTGTCTGATAAACAAGCTCGGGATAATTGTTTTCCTGACTGATGTGGCCAAGAATAACCGTTTTTGTTCCGCTCTGCACCAAATCTCTTGCGGCCAAAGCCGCATCATCGTTGCAAAGATGCCCCAAATCACTTTTGATTCTTCGTTTCAGTTCATAAGGATATGTACCTGCTTCAAGCATAAACAAATCATAATTTGATTCCAGAAGCACAATTCTGCTGCCCTTCAGCATTTCAAAAATCTCTTCCTTCATAACCCCAATATCCGTGGCAACAGCCACCTTGTCATCCCCGCTGAAAAAAACATATCCCACGGGATGAGCCGCATCATGGGGAATTTCAAAGGGCTGCACGGTTATATCCCCGATTTGGAAGGAAAGGGTTTCATCAAAAACCCGTCTGCAGCCGTCGGGAATCTCACCAACACTCTTTGACATCTGACTCCAGGTGCCGTAAGTGGCAAAAACGGGAATATTAAACTTTCTTGCAACGACTCCAACCCCCTTTGTGTGGTCGGTATGTTCATGAGTTATCAGCACAGCATCCAAAGACGACGGCTGAATGTTTATCTCCGCAAGACTGCTTTCCAGAGTTTTTCCGCTTATTCCGCAGTCAACAAGAATTTTTGTATTTTCACTGTATATAACCGTTGAATTTCCTTTACTGCTGCTTCTCAGCGAGCACATTTTCAGTTCTGTCACATCTTCCGCCCTTCTTTTCAATGGAAAGGGGCTGTTGCGTTAAACATTTTAAATGAATAAATATTCAAGATTGTAGGGGCGATTCACGAATCGCCCGCGGGTCATTCGTGAATGACCCCTACATGAGGAATAATTATGCATTCGTTTTGTTTAACGCAACAGCCCCCAAATTCTATGCAATAACAACACTTTTTCCCTTTTCGCCGTCAACACGTCTTGTTATCTGAGCACCAAGGCTTCTGAGCTTCTTTTCAAAATCCTCATAGCCACGGTCAATATATTTTATATTGTATATCTCCGTAACCCCTTCTGCCATAAGCCCCGCAATAACCAAAGCCGCACCGGCACGCAAATCTGTTGACGAAACAGGCGAGCCTGTCAGCCTTCCGCCGCCTTCAATAACGGCAATTCTGCCGTCAACCGAAACATTTGCACCCATCCGCCGAAGCTCTTCAACATATTTAAAACGGTTGTCCCAAACATTTTCTGTCACAATACTTGTCCCCGTTGCCGCAGTGAGCAAGGTGAGAATCTGAGGCTGCAGGTCTGTGGGGAATCCGGGATGAGGCATGGTCTTCACATTTGCCTTTTTGAATTCGCCCGAGCTGCGAACACGCAAGCTGTCGTCAAGCTCTTCAATCTCAATTCCCATTTCAAGGAGCTTTGCCGAAATTGAGTCAAGATGCTTGGGGATTATATTCTTTATCAAAACGTCACCGCCTGTTGCGGCGGCAGCAATCATAAATGTTCCTGCTTCAATCTGGTCAGGAATAACAGCGTAATTTCCGCCATGAAGTGCATCAACACCCTTGACCTTAATCACATCTGTTCCCGCACCCTTGATGTTGGCACCCATGGAGTTCAGGAAGTTGGCAACATCAACAATGTGAGGTTCCTTTGCAGCATTTTCAATGATGGTCTGACCCTTTGCCGTTGCGGCGGCAAACATAATGTTTATTGTTGCACCAACCGACACAGTATCCATATAAATGCTCGCACCGTGCAGGTCATCGGCGGTGATATTAACAATTCCTCCGGCTTCAACCGAATATTTTGCACCAAGAGCCTCAAAGCCCTTGAGGTGCAGGTCAATGGGACGTACACCAAAATCACAGCCGCCGGGCATGGCAACCCTTGCCTGTCTGAATCTGCCCAGAAGCGCTCCCATAAGATATGAAGATGCTCTGATTTTTCTGACCATCTCATAAGGAGCTTCGCAATGTTCAAGCTGTGTGCTGTCAACCTTGAGAACACCTTTGTCAACAAACTCGGCACGGCCGCCCAGCTTGTTTATAATGTCAACAAGAACATAAATATCACTGACAAGAGGAACATTCTCAATAACGCAAACGCCGTCAACAAGGAGCGTTGCAACAATAAGAGCAACAGCCGAGTTTTTTGCGCCGCTGATTTCAACCTCACCTTCGAGCTTGGCACCGCCGAGAATCACATACTTCTCCATTGTTTCACCAACCTAAAATTCTCATTTGTTTAACCAAAAAATAACACTTTCACAAATTCAGTATCATCCAATTTAGTATTGTAACACAAAAGAATAATAAAATCAATCCCTAAATGAACTTTTTTATATTTTCCTTACTTAATAATACCCGATTTTGCCCTGTTTAATACCAACCCGACCGTTGGTTTTGTCAATCATATCCGCTTCAAAGCCCAAAACCTCTGAAGTTGGCACCAATACCGAAATTTTAACATTTTCCGCATAATCGGTATTGCTCACTGTATAGCCTTTTCCAAGCGCCTCGCTCTGAATCTTCCCCAAGAGGGAATAATCACATTCCACCGTCACCTCACAACAAAGGGTCATGGTAACAGGTTCAGCCGCCTCAACACCCGCCTTTGCGGATTTTGAATATGCATGAACAAGACCTCCCGTACCAAGGAGAATCCCGCCAAAATACCTTGTGACCACAACAATGAGATTGCTGAGCTCTTCCTTCTTTATCATTTCCAAAACAGGCACTCCCGCCGTGCCTGCAGGCTCACCGTCGTCACTGTATCGCTGAATATTGTTTTCCTCAAGGACGTAGGCATAAACATGATGCTTTGCATCCCAGTATTTCTTTTTTATTTCTTCAAGAAAGGCAACTGCCTCTTCCTCGGTTTCAACAGGCTTCACATCTGCAATGAATCTTGACCGTTTTTCAACAATCTCATCGGACGCAATATGCTTCACCGTTCTGTAACTTTCTTTCATTGCCCTTATCTCCTATATTTCCATACCTGCAACAGTCTTTTCAAATTCTGCAAACTTCAAATCATTTTCTCTCGGACTGTAAATGGCAAACTCCACGGTTTCAAAATAATTTTCAAGGCCCTTTGCCGCATCACAAAAGGCGCGAGCCACCAATTCAGGCGGATTTGCAAAAACTCCGCAGCCAAAAGCACCAAGAACAAGTACATCTGCTCCGTGTTTTGCACCTGCCGCAAGAATACACCTCCACCGCTTCACAAACTCAGCATAAAGCTCCTCCCGTTCAGGAGTATATTGGGTTTCATCGCCCACAGGGCGTATATCGGGAGCCGCACAGGTGATTACATCAACAAAAAACCAATTCTCCTCAGGCAACATAACCTCCTCTGCCGAATCGTCACGGACAACCGCAACATCAGGAGTATAAATTATATCATCGGTGTTTCTTCTGTTCATCTTCTTTGCCCGAATCAGTTCCCAATGCCTGTCATAAAACTTCCCTGCGGTATCTGAATCGCTCAACGCAAAATAAAGAGTTGACACACGGCAGATGCTTTCCTCCTGCGCCTGCTCTCCGGTGAGCACACCGCCTCCGGGGGCAACCGATGATGCAAAATTGAGAATACAAACCCTTTTCCCCATCCGTGCATACTTTTCTGCCGCCTGCACTGTTTTCTCCTTTGAAACCACTGCCTTGAAAGATTCCGGAAAACGAGGTGCTCCAAAAGCTATCTCCTCGCCCTCCCAATAAATTTTCTGTTCACTGCGTGATTTCGCCACGGCATTTTTCAGAATTTCACTGCTCTGATACAAATCCCGTGTTCCCTCAAAAATCTCCACTCTCAACCGCTTGCTATCCATTTTTTCCTCCGCTAATTATTTATACAATTTCTCATCCACAGGAAGGTCATCCCCCAAAAGCTCTCCACCATTGTTATTGGCGTAAATCAGTTCAATCACCTCTTTCATTTTCCTTGCATTGCACAACTGCACAGAGGCATTGCCCAACATTCCGTCTTTGATACAGCCAAAATGCCTGAATGGGGCTTCAAACTTGGGGAACTTTTCCGACACATCCGGAAGCTTGTCGTCAAACCAGTATAAATACCGCTTATCCTCGGTGCCGTCCTTATGAATGATTGTTCTTTCCACCTTGTAGTCCGTAAGACGGTCAGGAACATCAAGCATTTCCTCAACACAGTGAAGATAAGTATTCTTGTCCTGTCCCACTCCAATCAAAAGCACATACCCATCCTGTTCATAAATCTTGCCGTAACAGCCCTTGGGATTTGCAGGAGTGTCTGCAATTTTCTCATTTTTCACAAAATCCCGTACCTTTTCCACCTCTCCGAACACAGCCATGGAATGAGTTGGATGAAGAGTCCGCAAAGCATCGGGATGCGCCGCCGCAAGTCGTGGAAGTACGCCAAGACAGCTCTCTGCCTCTCTCAAATCATAAATATCCCTGTTCCATGTGTGGGTGGGTATACACAAAATTCCGTCGTCTTGAGTAAAATATTCAATCAATGCATCAAGAAGAGTTTCACCACCGCCCTCAATTTCGCCCACGGCTTTGAGGGATGTGTGCACGGTAACAATCCTGCCTCTTGCCTCACCAAACTGTTCAAGCTGCTTCAATATTTTTTCCTTTGTTATCATGATAAATTCTCCCAAAGCTAATTTTCGGTTTTGCTTTCACAAAAGTGAAGTTAAGTTTTCCACTCTGCCGCAGGCAGAACGCCACTTGTCCGCAAATTCATTTACAAAGACTATATAATCTAGATGCCAAGATTTGTTATGAATTCAACACATAAAAATCAATTAACAAATTAAATTTCTATCCTCACCATCACCTATGCGAATCATATTAAGCTCTCTTTTTGACGGAGTCCACACTGCAACATCAATACTTATTCCTATTTCACTTTCTACGTTTCCTGTAAAACATGTTGCAGTAGTAACAACCTGATGACATGGCAACGGATTCTTTATGCCGTTCTTTTCTTCACCGGGAAGCCAGAAGGAATCAGAATGCATATGACCGCTGAGGCATGCAACAAGTTTTGTGTCGGGACGATTATCGTATTCTTTTATGATTTCTACTGCCTCGTCAACATCTTCAATCCAACCGCAAAGAGCTGAAATATATGATACCTTTGCTTCGCTACCGGTCCATACTCCCAGTGTTGATTCCATATCACCCGTATATTCATAAAAGAATGGTACGTGCGAAATAACAATTACATCCTTATCGGTATTTAATGCAGTTTCTTTAAGCCACATAAGCTGTTTTTTTCCAAATCCCCATATTGGTGTTGGCATTTCGCTTTCAATATCGGAATCATACGGGAGAGAAAGAATTACAAGTCTCGCATTGGCCTTTTCATAGTCAATATAATAATAGCAACCGCTATCGTCATAAACCGTCATCGTGTTGCCGTATCTGTATTTTACAATGCTATTCCAAAAATCAGGGTTAAAGAAGTCTGTTCCGGGTGCATCGTGGTTTCCATTAACATTTATCACAGGATGCTTTGCTGCTTCATACACAGTGTCAAACACTCTTTCAAAGCGAGCCTTTAGGTCATCATTTGTTATATGTATATTACGTCCAAGCATTCCAAAATTATCGCCAAGGTTTATAACGGCATCGTAGTCAATATTATCTGTTATAATTTCCAACACCGGAATAAGTCTTTTCATATACTCATGGTCAATATCTTCGGTATGTAAATCAGTAAATATGGGAAACACAAGCGAATCTTCCGCAATTAAGTGTTTAATTTTTTCTTTAGCTTCTTCTATAGATACAGTAACCTTTTCTATATAATTGTTCATTTTCTTTTCTTCCTTTCTACAATCTTCGACATTCTTACTATAAAGACTGTATAATTTAGATGTTAGCATCAGAGGCTCCCTTGTGTAAAGGGAGCTGTCAGCGTAGCTGACTGAGGGATTGTTTTCGTTGATCCATTTACAACCCCTCCGAGTTTGCTTTGCAAACCCACCTCCCCTTACACAGGGGAGGCTTTTTTGGTTTCGACATTATTCGACAATCTTTATATGCTAATGTTATAATAGGAATAAAAATTTTTAACCGATGCAGGAAGAAATCCGCATCGGTTTTTATTAAAATAAATCACTATGAGTTCCTGTTCGAGTCAAACCTAACACAAGCAAATCCTTCTCTATTCTATAAATCAAAAGCCAGTCAGGTTCAATATGGCACTCTCTTGAACCCCTATAATCTCCTGAGAGTGGATGATCAAGATATTTTTCAGGAAGTTGCTCCCCATTTGCCAAAATAACAATAACTTCTTTTAACAAGTTCATATTATAACCTCGCTTTTGAGCCAGTTTATAATCTTTTTTGAACCGTGTTGACATT
>JAFSDN010000105.1 GCA_017436245.1 Clostridia bacterium | reverse complement strand
TTTTCGCCAAGACGCATAACCGCACCGGCACCGAACTGTTTTTCTATCTGACCAAAGACGCTTTCAAGCGCCTTTCTTTTTTCTTCCTGCATTATAATTATCCGCCCTTCAAAAAGATTTACCCATTTTTACATACATATCATAACATATTTAATTTACAAAGTCAAGAACAGCAACACTTTTATTACAAAAAAAGAAGCGACCCCAAACGCCGGAATCGCCTCTCAAAATACTATGTATGCACAATCACATATTTTTGTTAACAAACCCTTCAACAAACAGCACCTTTGCATACTTTCCGCAATATGCCATATACGCATAGAGAATCAGCATAACATCCGCAAAGATAGTGAGACCTTTTTGGAACACAGAAAATACAAGTTCCACCTTGCTGAATACATCAATAACAATACTGTCAGCCCCCGCAGCCAGCAAAAGATTTTTGAGCATGTCAAGAAAATTAGGCAGCAGCATAAGAACAACATGGAAAATGTTTATGACAACAATAAACGCCACCGCCTTTACTGCCATACGCTTCAACCATTCGTTGTCTTCAAGAATAAGCACTGCACCGGTGAGAATAATTGCCGGAATTATTCCAAAAAGACCCGATGCAAAAACCAATGCTGCATAGGCATTTGCACTGATTCCAAGTTTTGTTTTGTTCATTTCAATTCCTCCGTTCACTTTAATACTTCACATAAAGTATTCTACCAAATAACACAAAAAAAGTCAATAAATTATTGTGTACACAAAAACCCCTTTCAACAAGGGGTTTTTGATTTATAAACTATTCTTTGCTCTCAGCAATTACTTTTTCAACAACATTCTGAGGTGCATCCTGGTATCTCTCAAATTCAAATTCATAGCTACCCTTTGCCTGGGTCATTGAACGCAAATCCGATGAATATGTATGCATTTCAGCCATAGGAATTTCGCCTTCGATAAGAGTGATTCCGTCGCCCTGAGGTGTCATTCCCAACATCTGTCCGCGACGCTTATTAATGTCGCCGATAATGTCGCCGGTGTAGCTGTCGGGAACAAAAACTTTCAGATGTCCAATGGGTTCAAGCAGAACAGGGCTTGCCTGCTCCATACCTGCCTTAAATGCAAGCGAAGCTGCTGTTTTAAACGCCATTTCAGATGAATCAACAGGATGATATGAACCGTCAACCAATGTTGCCTTGAGACCAACCATGGGATAGCCCGCAAGAACACCCTGACGCATACTTTCCTGAAGTCCTTTTTCAACAGCAGGGAAATAGTTTTTGGGAACAGAACCGCCAAACACCTTTTCTTCAAAGAGAAGACCGTCATCATACGGCTCAAATTCAATCCATACATGTCCGTACTGGCCGTGACCGCCGGACTGCTTTTTGTGCTTTCCTTCAACCTTAACAGGCTTGCGGATTGCTTCACGGTATGCCACTCTGGGCTCGGTGAGAGTTACGTCAACACCAAACTTATTTTTGAGCTTGTTGATAAGAATATCAATGTGCTGGTCGCCCATACCCTTGATAATCATCTGACGTGTTTCTGTGTTGTTTTCAAGAGCAAAGGTCTTGTCTTCGTCCATGAGCTTATTGAGACCCTGACTGATTTTGTCTTCATCACCCTTTGCCTTGGGAAGAACCGCCATGGAAGTATTTGGCTTTGCAAATTCAATGCCGTCAATAACTATGCGGTCACTGAGACTGCACAGCGTATCACCTGTATTTGTGTTTGCAAGTTTTGTAACCGCACCAATATCACCTGCATTGAGTTTTTCAACTTCAATCTGCTTTTTGCCCACAACCGCAAAAATCTTACCGATTCTTTCGTTGGTTCCGGAAACAGAGTTATAAACCGTTGTATCGGGAGTCATGATGCCCGAATAAACCTTGAAGTACGACAGTTTGCCAACATAAGGGTCTGCAACAGTCTTGAAAACAAGTGCCGCCAACGGGTCGTTAACATCAACCTTACGTCTTGCATCCGAACCGTCTTCCTTGTGAGCAATAAAGAATTCATCCGATGAATCGGGGGACGGGAAGTAAGCAACAATGGCATTCATAAGCGAAGCGATTCCCAACTTATTAAATGCACTACCGCAAAGAACAGGAACAATATCACCTGCCGCAACACCTGCACGGAGAGCCTCATAGGTTTCAGCAAGAGTAAATGCCTCGCCTGCAAAATATCTCTCCATCATTTCTTCCGAGCTTTCAGCAACAGCCTCATTAATCATTTCACGAACAGGAGCAATGTCTTCCTCCATACCATCAGGAATGGGAGCCGTAACCGTCATATCGCCCATATATCTTCTTGCTTCACCTTCAACCACATTAACAAAGCCTGTAATTTTTTCGCCCTCACGAATGGGAACCTGAAGGGGAGCAATCTTCTTTCCGTATTTTTCTCTGAGCTGGTCAAGAACGCCGTAGTAATTAACACGCTCATCATCAACCTTGTTGATGAATATCATTTTGGGTATTCCGGCTTCATCTGCATACTTCCATGCCTTTTCAGCACCAACAGTCAGACCGGACTTACCGCTGAGAACTATAATTGCAGCGTCAGCAACCTTTATGCTCTGCTGAACCTCACCAACGAAGTCAAAAAATCCGGGGGTATCTATAATATTAAACTTTGTGCCACTCCAGTCACATGTAGCCACTGCTGCACTAATCGAGAATTTTCGCTTGATTTCCTCGGGATCAAAGTCCATAACGGTGTTACCGTCCTGAGTCTTTCCCATTCTCTCGATGGAACCTGCTGTATTCAGAATTGCTTCTGCCAGCGATGTCTTTCCTGAGTTTCCGTGTCCTAAAAGACAAAAGTTTTTGATTTTTGATGTTTCATACAATTTCAATTTTCAACCCTCCTGAATGTAGTCATATATAACATAACAGCTACGCTGTCTGTCACCAATGATATAATTATACAACTTTTTCTCAAACTTTTCAACCAAAAACCAAACAATCTTTTCAATCTTTTTTGTTTATTTTCAACAAATCTTTTTTCTTTATTGATTTTGGAATATTGGTAACAACAGTTCTGGTCTTTAATTCCTTAAAACTATCAATTTTTGTATCTATCTCTGAAATTTTCCGGTGTATTTCCCTGATTTCTCCAAGAATCTGTTCCATTCTGAAAAAATTATCAAACTCCTTTTTCAGATTCCGCACCGAATCAGGCTTTTGAGATTTTTCAGTCTCCTGCAGCTTTTCATCCTCCTCCCACCTGCGCACCGCTCCGTTTTTTCGGTATCCGATTTCATATTTTTCCAAAGTTCCTGTGCAAAACTTATAAATCCCCAAGTTGTCAAACTCTTCAGCATCAACTCTTTCCAGCCTTTGCCATGCACTCTCCTTTTTTGGAGCATAAAACAGATAACTGCCGTCAATCCAGTACAAAGCCGATTCGGTAATTATCGGACATTTGGCAGTTTTACCATGTCGTTTGGTGAGAGTTGTCAGAGAATTTGGATTTGATGCTTCTGCATACTTCACCCCATCCCTGTCCTTAAAGCAAAAATACCCGCCTGATGCAAAAACAAAATCCACCTCTCCCGATGCAGAAATCTCGCCGTTTTTGCAGCACAGCTTTCCTTTTGGATTAACATAGTACACATCATCACCATTAGCGAAGAAATTCACCGCAGCAGAAAGGTCCGCAAGTTTCTCAGGCGAATACACTTCATCACCCACAGCCTGCTTCGTCAGTTTTCCGTCATGGGCATAGTAAATCTCTGTTTTACGGTTCCGGTAAAACACAAAAATATTTTCAGCCTTTATCTCTCTTCTCACGGTGCCCTTGCCCCACCGTTCGGAAACATTTCGTATATATATCAAATCTCCTGTCTCACCGGTTGCAGCAATATGTATTCCTCCACCATCGTCCAGAACAGCATCAAAATCAACGCAAGAGGGCATCAACTCCTCTGTCTTTGTATCACTTATGCACATCAATATTCCCTGTCGGATTGTCAATAGTTTGTTTCCGCAAACAACGTAGTTACATAACTTTGCCAATATCCTCACCTCAATCTATTTTATGCACCTTTTTTCTTTTGTATCATAAAATAAATCAGGTCATATTTTAGGAGGTATTTATATGAGCGAAAACTATGAAAGCTATACCGACAGCTCCGCAGTTAATGCTGATTGCTGTCTTGAACAACAAAACCGTGCAGACCGCCGCAACTATGACTTTGGCAACGGCGTTTGCATTAACACAAGTCAGATTTATGATTCCTGCAAAGACCGGGACTGCATCCGCGACCAGAGAGTGTATTTCACCAATTCAAGCCGCGAAATCATTGAACGTGCAATA
>JAFSDN010000014.1 GCA_017436245.1 Clostridia bacterium | reverse complement strand
CCCATCTTGAAAGTGCTTCTGCCGAAACAATCTGTTGGGTTTTGCTGTCAACTATAAACTGCAGATACATCTTAAACTCATTATTTTCAAGACCGTTCACAAGGCTTTCTGTTATTTTATTTTCCATTTTGCCTCATCTCCTTTACAATTCCTTCATATGTAAAAGTCATCTGTTTTTCACAACGCTTTTTGTGGTTGATGATATTATGTACTTGGGTCTGCCCTTGATTTCCTCATAGATACGTGCAATGTAGTAACCTATAATGCCAAGACTTATCATAATAATACTTCCTATGAATATGGTTATAATTATAACCGTTGTCATACCTTCAAGAGCTCTGCCGATTATTTTGTCAATAAGCGCCCATACGCCAAAGATAACCGATATTGCAAGCATCACAACACCCAAAGCCGTTACGATTTGCATTGGTGCTGTGGAGTATGACGAGATATTTGAAAATGCATACTTCACAAGTCCGCGGGTTGACCACTTTGATTCACCGTCCACACGTTCCCTGACGTCATATTCAACGGTTGTTTTGTTGTAGCCCACCCAATAAGAAATTGCCCTGAAAAAGCCACGTTCGGGCATTTTGTTGAGCACATCAACAACCTTTCTGTCCAGCAGCTTGAAGTCGGACGAATTTGCCATATCAAACCCCGCCATGCGGCTGATAAGGGAATAAAAGAACTTTGCACCCACGCTGTGCATCTTTTTTTCACGTCCACGTTCTTTTTTTATTCCTTCAACAATCTCATATCCCTGTTCCCACAGGCGGTACATTTCAATTATCTTTTCAGGCGGATGCTGAAGGTCGCAGTCAATAACAACAACACAGCTGCCGTTTGCCGCTGCAAGTCCGGCAGAAATAGCAGATTCTTTTCCAAAATTTCTGGAAAAATGAACCCCTGCTATATTTTCCTCCTCCAGCGAAAGCTCCGTTATCATTTCATAAGTTCCATCGGTTGAACCGTCGTCAACAAAGATAAACTCGCCTTCAATACTGTTTTCCTCCAACAGTGCGTGTATGGTGGAATAGGCACGCCTTATGCACTTTTCCTCGTTGTATGCAGGAATAATCACGGATAACATAAAAAATCACCTTACTGTTTTTCAAATAATTTTTCCAATTGTGAAACGGGCATCGGTCGGTAAAAATAATATCCCTGAAGTATGTCACAACCGGCATCCACAACTGTTTTTTTGTGTTCCTCGGTTTCAATGCCCTCGCACAAGGTTCTGAATCCCAGCTCGTGGGCTGTTCTGATAATATTTTTAAGAATCAGGAAGCCTGCCTGATTGGTTGCATTCTGGGTAATTGACTTGTCGATTTTCACAATACTAATATCAAAATCCGTCAAATCCCCAAAGCTGGTGTAGCCTTTGCCAAAATCGTCCAGAAGAATCAAGACGCCTTTTTCCTTCAATCGGGTCAGATTTTTTACGATTGTGGCTTTTTCGTCCTCGTTCAGACTTTTGTCCTCAAGAATTTCAACGGCAATACACGAATAGTCAATGCCGTATTTTTCTATGATGCTTATTATATTGTCAGCCAGATTGCTGTCGCAAAGGGTGTAACGTGAAAAATTGATTGTGTACACATATTTAATGCGGTTTTCCCTGTCGCTGGAAATCCATTTGCAATTCTTTTCAAAGATGTAATAATCAAATTTCTCGTTTAGTCCCACATTGTTTACCGCCGAAAGGAAATAATAGGGCGTTAAAACACCTTCGGTGGAAGAATTTAGACGTGAGAGCACCTCTGCGCCCATTATTTTATTAGTTTTGGCATCCAGTATGGGCTGATATTCAAGGAAAAATTTATTGTTGTCAATCTCATTCCGGATGTTATTTTCAATTTTGATTTTTCTTTCAAAATCCTTTCCGTTTGAGGTGTCCCACTGACAGTACAAAACACCTTTGTCCTCTGCTATACTGCAAGCCTGTTTTGCCCTTCCGAGAGCGGTTTTAAAGGTCACGTCCGTTGCGCTGGTGCAATGGTACCCAAAATTCACACGAACAACATTAACAGCACCGTGTTTAATCAAAACCTCATTGATTTTTTCATAACATCTGTCAATGCACCGTTCCGTTTCATGGGCATCAAGGCTGTTCAAGGCAACAAAATTTTCTTTTCCGTAGAATGAAAGCTCGCCATTGACGCCGATACAAAAATAGCTCAGTAATATTCTTTTGATTTGTTCGTGCATCCTGATTGCCTTTGATTCCGAATAGAGACGTTTCATTCCGTCAAGGGATATTGAAACATACACAAGTGAACGATTTTTTCGGGCAGCTCCCGCCTTTTCAAAATCGTTTTCTATTTTACCTATTCCGCAAAAACTTTTCTCGGCTGTTCCTTTTGCTGTTCTCACCGATTTCAAGGTAAAGTACAGCCCAATAAGAACCATTACAAGAAAAAATATTGCAAGAATGGTTATAATAACATAAGGGTATTCAAAAACCGGATATTCAAAAATTCTCATCTTGTTGACACCTGCTATCTATTTTTCAAATATTGGGAACTCCTTTGTTCCTGACGTCTGTCTGAGTCCCAAATCTTTTGCCACCTTCATACATTTTTCAATGTCTTTTTTTGCCGTTCTCTTTCTTCGGATAATTTCCTTTGCAATAAAGCAAGGATTGAATGTGAGCATCGCCCTGACAACATCCGCCTTTGATGCGCCGCATCTTTTGTACTCGGCAAGAATTTCAAAAAGGGCATAATTCACGGCATTTTTGTCAAAGCTCTCTGCACTCACCTTTTTCAGCCACTTGGCATATTCAAGGAATTTGTCAATATCTGCACTCTCCTTAAAATATACACCGCTGATATAAAACTTCTGCATTTTGTCGTCCATTTTTTGGAGACGTGCCCCATAATATTTTTGCTGTATTCCAAGCACTTCGGTATGCTGTCTTTCAAGGGTGGTGCTTGTGATTTGCTTATCGTGGAGCCGATATATCAAAAGGCATTCAGGAAGAATCTGCATTTTTTGATTCTCCATTGCCATTCTTGTCCACAGTTCAAGGTCCTCGGTACAGGTAAGGGTAGTATCATAATTGAGCTTTTTCAAAACCTCCGCTTTGGCAATAACGCCCGGATGGAGTATTGGATTTGCCACCAGAAGCATTGCACGCAAAGCCTCAGAATCGCACCGCCCTCCTGCACCGCCTGATGCATACACGCCGTTTTTAACCGTCATAAATCTGCATGACGACAATGCAACGTCCGGGTGTTCTTCCATGAATTTATACTGCTTTTCAAGTCGGTCAGGCAGGCAAATATCATCCGCATCCATTCTTGCTATATACTTGCCACTGCACAGCGACACCGCTTTGTTCAAGGATGCTGGAAGCCTCAGATTGACTTCATTTGTATGAACCTTTATTCTTTCATCTTTTGATGCAAATCCGACAAGAATTTCAGCCGTGGAATCTGTTGAACAATCATTTATGATAACAAGCTCCCAGTTTTGAAAGGTCTGCTGTCTGACGCTCTCCACCGCTTCGGTCAGGTAGGTTTCACCATTGTACACACTCATAATTACCGATATATCAGGCTTCATAATTCATTTCACCCTTTCCTCAAAACAGTTTTAATTAATTTGCATAGATTAAGAAAGCAAAAAGCCGTTCTGTAACACTTCCTCTTCATAAGAAAGACGGTTATCCTGCTTTTGACCGAGATATTTTCAAATTCGGCACATTGGATTTTTTTGTTATGAACTGAATTTGTGATGCTCGCCTTAATCTCTTTTATGCTTTTAAAGTGGCCACCCTCTGCCGCCGCTGCCAGTATTGTAAAGCACATGAAGCATGAATAACGGCAAAGCTGTTCATCAAAATCAACCACTTTTTTCATGTCCATTCTGTGTATTTCATTTATAATATCTTCCACAAGATAAATTTGCTTTGTGTTGAATCCCTTTGAAAGGGAATCCTCCCTGACGGTGTACAGATACGCCTCTTTTTTGCTTAAGTACACACTTTTTGCATTGAGATAGCAGGGAACTGTGCAACACAAATCTTCACCCAAGGATATTTTTTCATTGACCCCCAGCTGATGCGGTGTCAAAAGCTCTCTTTTGACCGCCTTGCCCGACAGATAATATGAAATATGATTCATATTCTTGTCCATCAAAAGCCGTGGATAAATACTTTTTTCAATATCCTTTTCAGCATAAAGCCCCTCGTCAAGACCGTCATTTGTGACATCAACCGTTCTGCCGCCTTTAACCCACTTATATGAGAAAGACACAATTTCACAGCCTGTGTCCCTGATTATTTCATATGCACATTCCAGAGTGTCATTTTCAATAAGGTCATCGGAATCAAGGTTAAACACATAGTCGCCCGATGCTTCCTTTATACCTGCTCGTCGGGCGCTTGCAAGCCCGCCGTTTGGCTTGTGAACCACTTTTATGCGGTTATCCTTTGCCTTGTAGCTGTCACAGATTTCGGGACAACGGTCAGGAGAACCATCGTCAACCAGAATAAGCTCAAAGTCAGAAAAGGTCTGATTCAAAACACTCTCTATGCAATTTGTCAAATATTTTTCCACCTTGTACACAGGTACTATCACAGAAAAAAACATATCTTTCACCTATCTGCTTCTCAATCCAACAAGTATTTTCAACAAAAAGTACAATTTGTACTTCATGGCATAGGCAAACACCCTTTGTTTAAGAGGCAGGGTGCCTATGGGATACGATTTTAATGCGCTGACAGTCAGGCTGTGAGTGCACACGGCTTTCAGCCTTTTTTTCAAATCAGCAAACTTAATACCATTTTCGGCGGCAAACATTATCTCCTGAGAGCACAAAACTCTGCACATTGCCTGCCAGAATCTATAAATATAAATCCGATAAATTTTCGGCTCAATATCCTTTTCAAATCTTTTTTCAACCTCACTCACAAACACCTGACTTTTTTCAAACCGGTCTTTTTTATATGATTTTGAAATTGAATCTTCATTTCTGCAGTAGTTATAAAAAGCTCCGTCAATTCCCGTCGCCTTTTTTATACATGATATATAATCTATCATGAACAGTGCATCCTCCGAGAGCATTTCACGCTCGGATTCAAACAAAATGTTGTTTTTCTTTATCACTTCGTGTCTGAACAGATTCTTCCAGATGCTCATTCCGTACTTGCTGTCCTCTGCATCCCCGGGCATTGCTCCCACAATACCCATTCTAAGGTTTTTCAGGCTTTCAGCCGTTTCAAAATGAGTGTCATTTTCAAAATATGTCTTGCGGACGCACTCGCCTTCGCTGCTGAACATATTTCCGTCCACAAACAGAACGCCCGACATAACAAGGTCAGAACCATATTTTTTTGCTTTTTCATAAAGGGTCTCAAACATATCAGACTCAACAAAATCGTCCGAATCCACAAAGCCGATATATTCACCTGTTGCAATTTCAAGAGCGGTATTCCGTGCCTTGCCTGCACCTTCATTCATCTTGTGAATAACTCTTATGCGTGAATCCGACTCTGCCGCTCTTTCACATAGCGCAAGTGACGAATCGGTTGACGAATCATCCACAAGAATTATCTCAATATCCTCAAGGGTCTGATTTCGCAAAGAATTTATGCATCTTTCAAGATATTTTTCCACATTGTATACAGGAACAATAATGCTTACCTTCGGTTGTGGCACGGTCTCACCTCGCAACTAATTTTTCATATTCTCCAATTAAAATATCGCAGTATGTTTCAACACTCAGAATGTTGTCTTTTTCATTTTTGCAGTTCTCTTTGAGGTTATTATAATATTCCTCATTTTCAATGGTTTCCTTCAGCTTGAGTGCAATTCCCTGAGGCGTTGGATTGGTTACGAGTGTTCCCGTAACACCGTCCTTCACAAGCTCTGCCATTCCGCCGCTGTTCATTGTGACCACAGGAACACCCAAACAGTGTGCTTCGAGTATGGAAAGGGGGCAATTTTCATAACATACCGAGGGCAAAAGAAGAACCTTTGCATTTTCCATCAGCTCCAGCAATCTGTCCCCTGTGAGGAATCCTTCAAGGCTGATGTTTGGAATATCCCTGAGCATTCCCTCGTCAGGGCCGCTTCCTGCCACCGAGAATCTGTATTCCGGAAGGAGCTTTGCCGTTTGGGCAATATATTCAATTCCCTTTTCCTTTGAAAGCCTTCCCACAAACACAATGTAGGAATCTTCCTTTTTGTCAGTATTTGTAAACTTCTCTTTATCTATAAAATTATGTATTGTTTTTGTTTTTCCCTTATAATATCCCTTTGCCCACAAAAGTTTGTTTTCAAGGAAGTTGCTGGGGCAAACAAACAGGTCAACCTTTTTGTAGGTTTTGAGCCATGAATAAAACTTTGCCTCAATAACGCCCAAAATACTTTTTACCGCCGAGCCGTGGATACATTTATTCTTTATGCAGTTGATATGCGAACCCTCAACGCACTTTTCGCAGGGGGTATTCTTTGAAAAGTTGTAAAGCAGGTGGTTTGGGCAAATCATCTGATAGTCATGCACCGTCTGAACAAGGGGAATCCCTTTCTTTTTTATGCCGTAAATTATTGATGGCGTAAGCTGAAAGTTTATGTTGTTCATATGAACAATATCAGGCTTGAAGGTGTCTATCACCTGCATAATTTTCTTTTTGGCTTCAAAGGAATAAATTATTTTGAAGGGATACAAAAACCTCCCCAACCCCTTTGAGTGAAAATCCATATTTTGAGTATATAAGCCTGCAGAGTTTCCCACGGTATTGCTTTCATCATACATACCAAAAAACTCAACCTGATGACCGCTCTTTTTGAGATGCTCCGCAAGATAGAGCATATAGCTTTCGCTACCCCCGCGAGGGTACAGAAATTTGTTAACCATCAGAATTTTCATAACAACGAATCACTTTCCTCTTCTCTGTTTGCCTCAGAAATATAACCAAACAATTTTGTTTCGGTACGGCGGACATTTTCTTCAAATCCGTTTCCCATCATCAGTATTGCCAGAACTCCTGTGAGCAAAGGATAGTTCATGGTGTTGTCGGTTGTGGACACGATTATCAGGTAAACGGTGAGCATAAAGGCAATTATTGCATTTTCCACCTGACCTTTTCTGCCAAAATACCCAACTCTTAAAACCGTCATGGAAACAAGCCAGATGATGTAGCCCCAGAATCCCAAATCAATGAAATGCTGAAGAAAGTCGTTGTGAACAGAGGCAACACCAACCTTCATGAAGGTATTCAGCTGATAGGTCAAAAATCCAATTCCGTTGCCCAGAAAGCTTGGGCTGAACTCATAAAAATCGTCAACCGCATCATAAATTTCAACACGTCCGCTTGTGTTTATTCCTGCCTTTTCAAGAAGCTCAAATGCACCTGCCTTTATCAGGGCAACATAGCAAATCAGCAAAAAAATCACAACAAAGGACAAAAACACCACAAGTCTGCCCGCAGTTTTTTCATTATACCGTGCAATAAACTTCAGCAGATACCCCAAAACAAGGGCTATTGCAATGGCAATCATGGCAATTCTCTTGAAAGCCGACAAAAAGCAGAAAAGGCTCAGGGCAAGCAGTATAAAATAAATTATATCCTTTTTGGGCTTAAAGAGCATATAAATCAGATACGCACCAAGGCAAAAGGCAAGCTCATGAATTTCCGCCTGAACAATAATATCTCCCGTTACGTCTGCAAAGGTGATTACAAGGGTTACAAACTCCGAGAGGTAATTTCCAAGTCCGTTTTGCGCAATAACCGTGACAATCATCAGAATATTGGCAATTAAAATGGCAACAAGATTATACCATATGCCACGCCGTCCGAAGATATAAAGCATGGCACCTGCCGCCAGGGCAAAGGACAGCATATTGGCATATATAAACGAGCTTGAAAGCCCTCGCGAAATAACACCAATATCCACCGTTTCCATAAACCAGATAAACAGCGAGACCACCGTGGTGACTCCAAGGGGAATACTGTATATACAGGCATCCTTGAATGCCGAAAATCCCCTTGCAATGTTGGGTTTGTACAAAAACAACAGAGCGGCAGAGAAGAAGAGAACAACAGCAAAGGCATGGCGGTATGTGATGTGCAAGCCCAAATCAATGTATTCATTAAGGAAATAATACATCATCACGGCAACAACCATAAAATAAAAGGCTTTTGCTTTTTCAAGAATCTTATTTTCCACGCCGCTTGTTCCCCTCCTTGCTTAAACCAGGCTCTTTTCCTTTAAATCAGAAGTATAGCTCTTTTTGCTTTTGATTGCCTCTGAAAGCAATCTTCTTGCTGTTTTGTTTTCTTTGAATGTTTCGGCAATACCAATTTTATATTCAATGGGAATTTCTCTGTGTTCTTCCCTTTCGTCAAGCCTCAGTCTGAACAGCCTCATTATGTCTTCAACAGTGATGTAATCCGATTCCTCTGTGAGCATAACAAAACTTCCGTTGCCGTTATAAACATACTCCGTCTTTGACTTTCCAAAACTTTCCTTGAGGTAGCTTGTGAACATTTTGATAATATCATCGCCCGCATTTCGTGAATAATCGGTGTTGATGTGCAGCAAATTGGATATATCAACCATACAGTACACAACGCCGTCGTCAAGAAGTTTTTTGTCTTTGTGTTTCAGATATTTGTCAAGATATGCTCTGTTATTCAGGCCTGTGAGATGGTCGGTGTAGAAGATATAATTTATTATATCGCCCATTCTGCCCAGAACAATTGCACCGCCGCAGCAAAGAACCATAAGGAAGAAGAATGCAATTGCAGTATACAGACTCACATTAACGCTTTCCCTCACAGATGCCGACGACAGTACCGAAATATAGCTTGCACCAAGGTATTTGTTGTATTCGTTGTTGGTTTTTGTGGTTGTTTCATAAAGCACCGTCAGCTCGTCAAGAAGGGTGTTGATTTCGTTTTCAACATCTGCCCTTATTGCAGCATAATTACCGTCACAAAGCTCTGTGCAGGTTAAATCCGACGATTCACATCCGCCGTTGCAGCCGCCCGTGCAGTTTTTGAATGTATCTATCACATAGGTGCAGTAAGCCGAATCAATAATTGCGTGTTCTTTGCTTTCGTTGCGGTCTCTCCAGCTGTAAATCAATTCGTCATATGTCACGGTCTGGTCGCCCACAAAATCCTGAACGTTCCTCTCATGAAGATTGTCAAGAATATACTCATAGGTGATGTTGGTGTTTCCCGACTCACGCATTTTTGTGACATATGCATCAATCACCGAAACAACATCCTCAACAATGCTCTCGTCCTTTGCGTTTGAAATATTGTTGTTGTCTATTCTGGTTGTATAGTCCGAAATAAGCACAGACTTATTTTTTGTGATTTGATACTTATAAATCTTGGAGAACAGGGATGAAACCTTGACCTGACGCAGATAGTTAAAATCATCGGCAAGCTCGCTGAACGAAACCCCCGTCTCGGTTGACCTGTAATAAGTATTCTGTTCAATTCTCTGATAAAGGGTGGTCAGCGTGCTTTCAATGCTGGTATCAATCAACTCCATCATCTCAATAAAATCGTAATCATTTTTGTCAAGATTTTCAATGGTATTGTTGGCAGGAGCCACATTAACATACTTCTGGCTGAACCGCTCAAAATAAACATCAAGGGTCTCGTCAAGTATTGTCCGTGCAAACTCGGCACCCTCGCCGCTTGCCGCCGCAAAGGAAACAATATATGTGCTGGGCTTATATATGTATTCTTCGCCTTCCTCCAGCTTTGCATCCTTTTGAGCCACCTTGTCCTTGTCCTCAATGGGGGTTATGTTTATTCTTGAAACAAGGCTGTCAACCGAATAAATCCCCGTGAGCCCCATTTTGTCAACAACCTTTGACATTACCGCAGACGATTTGATTTCGTTCACATCCAGCTTTTCGCCCGTTGGGGCAAGGCCTTTTTCGGCCTGCTCGTCATTATAATGGATAACCTCTGACGCTATATAAGTATTGGATCTTGAAAGTTTGAAGTAAACAGCATAGGTTGCCACAAGACAGAAAATCATTATCAACGGCAGAAGTTTTTTCAAATATCTAAAAATCTGGAAATTTTTCATTGTTATAACCATTCCTTTCTGAACCAAAGGCACAAAACTCAGTCTTTGCCTCCCTTGGACACTCTATGCCTTTTTGGGGAACCTCTTTGCAATGCGGCAGAGCACAAATGCCGCATAAGTAAGAGCCGCAAAGAGTACAAGAGTTTTCAGTTCGTCCATAATTGAAATTCCGTAAATACTCACCGCAATGCACTGGTTCATCCTATGGCTTGAAAACTCTCTGCCTGCATTGATAGCTTCCTTTTCAAAGCCTTTGATGCTCGCATAAATGGAATCTATCAACGAATTTGCAGATGCATAAAACTGCTCATCCGGATTAACTGACGATATTTTTTCAATCACCAGATTGTTGTCCATAATTTCTTTTTCGTTGGATGCCACATAATTACTGTAATTGGTTGCCAGAACCGAAAGCTCATCAACGCCAACCTTGGTTCTGCCCATGTAGTATTTACCTGCCTGATCCCATGTGGGAACAAGAACCACACGGGTCATTTCCTCGCTGTACATATCAATTGCCTGATTGCAGAGGTTGTAGGATGCGCTGTTTTTCTGACGGTCAAAGTCAACATTTTTATTCTTATACGAAAGTCTGTCAATATAACTGTTTTTGTCCCTCACAATGCCGTTTTGCAGAATAAGCGACCTCAAATTCTGATTTATCTGAGTTTCCTTGAACTGATACACCTTGCCGGCAATGGAATTAAAGGTGCTGTTGTTTGAAGTAACAAAGCTGGGATTCTTTTCAGCCATGCCATACAGATAATTGAGTATGGCCTTGGTTTCCTTGTCAAAATACTCCACTATGTCCATATATTCCATTTTTTCAAAATCAAGCTCCTTTTCATCCAGCTTGAAATTGTCAATATATTTTTCTATGTAGTATTCCTTGTAGGCTGAAGTTATCAGCTTAATCACATTTTCCGAATCAAGATGGTTTGTGTCCTTTGATGCATGATATTCCACAGCAAATTCCGTGGAAATATGGTATTCGGATTCATCACCCACTCCGCCCTGCACACACGGATAAACCACAAGACAGTTTTTGAGCTGTTTCACCGTCACATCTTCAAGAGCACCTTTTTTTATGGCTCTGTCCACCACCTCATCGCTGATTATTTCTGCCATGTTATATCTTGTGCCGTTGGAATTAAGCGCCTGAGACGCCTCGGAATAATTCAACGAGACAATTGCATGAACAGACTTTTTAAGCTCATAATGATTAAAAAGCCCATACGTCATTGTGGTAATAAAACACAACATGATTATCCATGCATTGAAATATTCGGCAGTTTTAAAAATCTGTGTGCGTTCTGTGCGGTTCACATTTTTAAAACGGAAAAATATTATTGCCGCCGATGCCAGAAACACGATGCCGACAATTAAAATAATCAGTTTTTGAAATATCCCTGTGAGCATTTTTTACAACCATTCCTTTCTGTGCAAACACACAAAGCTAAAACTTGTTAATATCAATAACAACCAGTTCGGGCTGATTATTTATACGCAAAAGAGTTGAATTTTCAAGACCCGAGCTGACTATAAGAGGCTTCCCTGCGGCATCATATCTGCCATAAACAAAATCGCCGCTCCTTTCGGGGAACAAACCGCCCTCATGGGTATACAAAGGGCCAAGCACCGGAACACGCATAGCCCCGCCGTGGGTGTGTCCGCAAACCATCAAATCGCCCCAGAACTCAGGAACAAACTCTTCAAAAATAAACGGTTCATGAACTGCCGTAATTTTGAGGTTGTCGGGATTGGTTCCGATATACTCCCCAAAACTTTTTTCGGAATACGACCAGAACGATGAGGGATTTGAGGTTAAAACACCGTACACATCAACTGTCATGGTTTTTACCTGTATTGTGTCCTTTTCGTTTTTCAGAACCTTGACCCCTGCGGCCTCCAGCTTTTGTTCAAAGGAATCCTCAATCTGCAAAAGGGCTGTTTCATCACGGTTGCTGTCATCAAATCCAAATTTTTTGTCAAGAGCATTTTGATTCAACGGGAAGTCATAAATGCTTTCCACTTCATTGTTGCCGTAAATATAATATGAAGGTGCAATTTTTGCCAACTCCTGAGCCAGCGCCACCGCAAATTCCGCATCGGTCTTTGCCGAATTCACCATATCACCGGTGCAGAGTATTATGTCAGGTGCCAGAGCTTCAATACGTTCCAGAAGATTCTTGTTATTTTTGCCGTAGGAGGATTTGTGCAAATCCGACAGCTGAATAACACGAACACGGCTGTCAACCTTGATACTGCTTGTGCTGTAAAAAGTTTCTCTGAAATTTCTGTTGCCGATGTAATTGCACAAAACAACAATAACAGCCGTTGCAATGCAAACAAAAAGCATACCGAGAACAAAGAATTTCACAGCTCGGATATTCTTTTTTGTTTTTGGGCTGAACGCCTTTCCATTGCGCTTTTTGGCTATTTTAATCTTTTTTTGCTGACCCGTTATTGAATAAATGCAAAACAGCAGAGTTTCCTTACATTCCTTTTTGAACTCCTTGATACTGAAAATTCCGTGATAAGAAATCAACACCTGCTTTTCGTCAACACGTTCAAGCTCAAAGGTGTCTGCCCACTTATCATACAGGTCATCAGTCCCGATTTCCTCAAAAAGCTCTTTTAACTGTTCCTGATACTTTTCCATTTCGTCAATATTATTTCTAAACTCCATATCAAACAAACCTTTACTTTTATTTTTCGTACAGCCTGCAGGTTAATTTTGCAACATCATGCCAGTTGTACTTGCTCAAAATAAACTCATCAACGCCCTCACGCAGCTTTTCCACAATTGCCCTGTTGTCACACATCATCCGCAGTTTGTCAGCCAAATCGTCAACGTCTCCCTTTTTGAAGTACATTGCTCTGTCCTCCGCAACCGCCGTGTTTTCAGGTATATCCGAGCAAAGCAGCGCATTTCCATAGGCAAGGGATTCCAAAAGGCACAAGGACATTCCCTCCAAATCAGAGGGCAACACGTTCATATAGGCATTGGAATAAATCTCGCTCAGGGTATCCCCCGAAACAAACCCCGTAAAAATAATGTTGGGGTTTCCTGCCGCCTTTTCCTTCAACATTCTCACATAATCATCGGTGTCACTTGTGTCGCCTGCAATAACAAGTTTTTTGTCGGTCTCAATTTTGGTATACGCATCAATAAGATAGTGAATACCTTTTTCGGCGGTGAGCCTTGACACAACCGATATATATTCATCCTTCTGGAGTCCGAACTTTTGGCTTATAAGCTGTGCCTCTTTTCTTTGAGGACGGCTGATTCCGTTGTGAATAATAGTCGTTTCACGTCCATATGTTTCTTTGAAGTAATCATAAGCCGCCTGACTCAGCACAATAACCTCGTCGGCATATCGGGCAAGGGTTTTTTCGCCGAACTTTATGTATTTTGAAGCAAAGCCCTTGCCCCATTTTTCCCTCTGCCAGTCAAGACCGTGAACCGTGGCAACACACTTTTTTCCAAAAAGTTTGGGAATCCAGAGTGCCGCACAGGGGCCTTCGGCATGGAAATGAATCACATCATATTTCCTGAAGGAAGCCTCTATTGCCGCCGTAAAGGATGCTATCATTGCGGCAAAGCCCCGAACATTGAGCGTCCATGCATTTTTGATTTTAACGCCCTTGTACATTTTGTTCTGCACAGTTCCCACATATTCGTTTTCAACCTTATCGGACGAACGGTTGTAGCAGGTAACGTCCAGCCCCATTTCAACCAGTATGGGGCATAGTGTTGTGAGAACATTCTCAATGCCGCCCCGTCTTGACGGAACAACCTTGTGACCAATCATGGCAACTTTCATTTTGTATACAATCCTTTCTCTACTCAAAACACAAAACCTAAGTCTGAAAAAAATGTTCAGACTTTTTACCGACCGGTGGCCGTGAGCATAACAATCGGTGTTTTAAGCATAATCTTCAAGTCATTGCGATAGGTTCTTGTCTGTATGTATTCGATGTCCATTTCAACCCATTGTTCAAAGGGGATGTCATTACGGTTTTTTGAAATCTGCCATGTGCAGGTGAGACCGGGAGTAACAAGAAGTCTGAGCCTTTGATAATCGGTATAATACTGAACCTCTCTGGGCAGGGGCGGTCTGGGGCCCACAAGAGTCATGTCGCCCTTCAGAACATTAAAGAACTGCATCAGCTCATCAAGAGAAAGTTTTCGCAAATACTTGCCCACTCTTGTTATGCGTGGGTCTTCCTTTATTTTGAAAACCGGGCCGTCCATTTCGTTCTGTTTTGCCAGTTCTTCAATCATTTTGTCCGCATTTGCCCGCATTGTTCTGAACTTGTACATATAAAACTCTTTTCCGTGACGGCCAACTCTGATCTGCTTATAAAAAGGCCCTGCGCTGTGGTCGTCAATTACGATTACAATTGCAATTATAATCATCAGAGGCAGAAAAAACAGTAAAATCAAGGTCGCAAAAAAGATGTCAAAAAGTCTTTTTGACTTCCAGAAGGTTGCGTATGATTTTTCAATAATTGATTCCAGTTTTTCTCTTGTTCTTGCGTCAACTTTGTCCTGTTCAATATAAGGCATTACAACACACTTCTTTCTGATATTTTCATTGCAGAATCGAATTCTGTTTTTCTGTTTTCCGAAAAATAAAAATTTTCAAATACTACATTTTTATTTTTAAAATCAATTTCATTTTCATTCACATACCCCGGATGAAACAACACTTCCACGTCTCTGCCGTCCTTATTTGCCATTTTGATGTACTTTGGCAAAATTTTGCCGACTCTTTTTTCGTCCATCCTCCCCGAAAAAAGGATTCCAAAGAAATAGGATTCAGGTATTTTGTCCTTCTTCACCCATCTTTTGTCAATTAGCCACAAAAATTTGAGAAGCCATTGTTTGACAATGTTCACGGGGCTGTATGTAAAGTAAAGGGACGGCGTTTTTATAAACAGCAAAATTGGTTCAACGGGAATCCGCATATATTCAGGACTAATCTTTTCATCCGTCAGTACATCAACCAACGCCCTGAACACAGCAGGAATCATATGGGTGTGCTGATGGCTGTCAATGCAAAACGGAATATCCTCATGCAAAAGGTCTTTCCATGCCATAACCTGGGCTTTGATTTCCCTGTAAGCCTGAGCTTCAAACCGCTTTGGATGAAGCAGGCTGAGCTTAAACAAGCCCCCAAAGGTGTGTTTCAGATTTCCCGCCTTGTCGGCAAGCAAATCAATTTCATTGGCATCTGCCATGCACCGTCCTTCAACAAGGTTCAGGTGCAGAGAAATCCGAATATTTTTGTTATTCCGTATTTTTTGCAAATCAATTCTGTCAAAATTGGGAAACACACTGACCTTGTTTAAAGCACCTGCATCAACACAATGCTGTATGTGCGCCGATGCGCTGCCGCACAAGCCGTAATCGTCAGCACAAAAATATATCACTTAACGCTCACCTTCTGTCCCCAGCTTAATAATTATCCTATTATCCACAACCCGAATACAATTCTGTGCCGGCCATTTTTCCATGGCCTTTATCTCTTCACGTTGGATAATTTCTTTTTTCTCTTCTTCGCTTACAAATTCATAGTCCTTGTCACAGTAATCATTAAGAGCGCTGCAAAGAACACTTTGTCCAACCGTTTCGTCGTCGGCACGGATTATATATCCGTCGGTTATACCCGTGATGTCCGGCGTGAGATTAACGCTGTATTCTTCGCTGTTTTCAAGCGCACCAATCACAAGAATTTCTTCGCAATCCATGGCACCCGGTGTTTGTTCTATCCGGTCTGCAATCCGAATCAGAATGCCATACGACTTTTCGTATGCCATTTGTGCCTTGTGGTAGCTGACATTTGATATAACAATCTGATTTGCAATGATTGCCACCGCCGTCAACAGCACTGTCCAGCATTTGATGCAGTTATGTTTTTCAACCGCATCGGTGCCCCGTTCATAAAGCACCAAAAAGAACAGATAAAAAACCGAATAACCCATGAGCATCAGATTGTGATAGTCAATCCCGGCATTTACAAAAGCCAACGCTCCTGCACCCGCCACAAGCGCAACGCCCAAAGCAACAACGGTGAAAATATTGAGGGGATTCCTGTAAACCTTGTTCACAACAATGTATTTCAGATAATACCCAAGGGTAAACAGCAAAACAAAGATATTCAGAACAACATATACATTTACCCCTTGCGACAAATCAAAAAAGCATTTCACAAAGGTTTCCCTGACCACATAAAGGGAGGCAAGGAAATCAATGCCCGACAGCAATGCCGACGAATTTATTCCCTGATAATCAAGAAGCTCTGCCGAAAAAACTCCAAGAACCACTTTCAGTACCACGCTGTACAGCGCCATACCCAGAATTCCGGCCAAAAGCATCCTCACACTTTTTTTCAAAATAGTGCCGAATGCTGTGTTGTGATAAACTATTTCGTCAATCAGCCTGAACAAAATCAGCATTACCGTAACTGTTATGTATGCCTGATAAATCCCCGTTGACAAAGCAATCAGCACCGCCGCAAGGATATACCTTGGTTTTTCCCTTGTCATTAAAAATGCCGCAAGAGCCGAAAGGAAAAATGCAATACTGTAACCGTCTGCCACATAGTTATACATCATCACTGAAGTGACAGTTGGGAACGAAACAATTACTGCGCCAATCAAAAATGCGGTAACTGCCTTGCGCACATTGAGTATCCGGCAAATGCAAACGGCTGCCAATGCGTGAAACACAATTGCCACAATGCCGTTCAAAAAGGGCAGGTCATAAAAAGAACTGAATGAACAAACAACAGGCAAAAACCACCGCCCCAAAGCAATCATATTCTGAGGGTCATACCGAAACACCAGAGAATCCCAGTTGGGAAGCCAGTTTGTTATTTTATATAAATGCGCAAGCAACCCCACAGTCAGTGCCGCAAAAAAGCAGACCTTCCATTGAGGCAAAATTGAGGCATTAATCTTTTTCAATATTCTTTCAGGCAAAATTACCACTCCAGCCATTTAAATTTATGTAAGAATTTTCCGTATAATTTCTCGTAAAGCTTCACACCGATTATCCGCTTGACAAAGGTGGTGCGTTTTGAGGTTGCAGATGTCCATGATGCATAAAAGTGATGTATGGAATGGGTGTTTTCTGTTATTTTCTTTCTTCCTGTGTAATATTTCATTGGGCACAAAAAATCCTCAGGCAACATACGGATGCCCATAAAAATCTGATTTTTGTTGCCAACATCCATGCCAAGCCTCTCCAGAGTCTTTGTATTTCTGTCGGGGCATGGAGTCATATCAAAACCTCCGTCGGGGAGCCTGAATGATATGTCATCATAATCCGCAAGCAAAGCACCCACCAACGCATCTCCCTTTTGGCAGGCAAAGCCAAGACCTGTTGAAATAATCCCGTTATCGTCAAAGCCCATATATCCGCTTTCTGCAATGAGACCGTCAAGGGGTTTTATAAGCTCCACATCCGTATCAAGATAAATTCCGCCCTCATCAAAAAGCACCTTTAGCCTTACATAATCGCTGACAAAAGCCCATTTGCCTGCTTCATACGCCTGCTTCGCATACAGGTTTTGGTTTATGTCAAAATTTTCTTCGGTGTGACAAACAATTTTGTAATCGGGGCAATATTTTTTCCAGCTTTTTATACACTTTTCTGCAAGTTTTGGCATTTTGCCGTGCCCGAACCAGCAATAATGTATTACCTTTGGAATACTCATAGCTCTTTCTTCCCCCTGTATAATTCAAAAATCGTCTTGAATGCAGATTTATTAAATATGCAATTAATCAGCAAGTATAATCCCGCAATCCATACCGAGTGGACAATTCCTTTCAGCACCAACTGCAAAAATGAAACATTGCTGAAGCTATCAACAAAAAATACCGCCATAATCACGGCAAAAACCGCACCGTTTGTAATCAGAATTCTATATGTACACATCTGACTTCTTTTAAGGACTTTTTTGTTTGAAAAGTAAATTGTCACTATTCCCCGATACACAAGCGCCCCAATTGTACCAAGAATTGCCCCGCATATTCCCATATAAAGAATTGCAGCAACAGAAACCGTGAGATTAATCACCATTTCCCATATTGCATGGAATCGGGTTTTTGCAAAATCGCCTGAATATTCAATAATACCGTTGGCAGGAAGCTTGCCGTTGGCAACCAGATTCATCAAAACAAACAGCAACAAAAGAAGGGTATTTGTATACTCCGCATCGTTTATTCCGCTTGTGTACATCTGTATCAGCGGCAGCAAAAACACCGCCATAAGTGTGTAAATAATGAAGGTTGTCATTATGTAAAGGGTTTCATATGCATTAAACAGCCTGTCAAACCTCTCTCTGTCGGTATGAAACATCTGTCCAAGGGCAAAGGTAAAGGACGAAACTATGCTTGTTATAAAATTCTGCACCTGAGAAAAGAATATGTTGTATATGGCATAAATACTCACCGCCTTAAAATCACAAAGAACCGAAATGAGTATCACATCGGTATTATTAAACACCATTCCCGAAAGCTGATGCACCAGAACCGAATTCTTCTGAGAAATTGCCTCAAAGTCAGGCTTTGCCTTTAAATCAAGCCACTTGTATCTTCTTTTTGCATAAAAATACAAAAACACAAGCTGAACAAGTGCAATTATGCAATAAACAAGCTGAATGAGAATGAGGCTGTCCGTCAAAAGCAAAACAAGGATTTTGCCTGCATTTGAAGCAAGCTGAAGAATTGTTTCCGAATTGTTTATGACATACTTTCTGCCGTCAACCTCCATCAGTATTCTGTATTCTGCCTGAACAAAATAGCTGAACAACGACGGTACTGCATTTAATATCACTATAAAAAACAAAACATTGTTGTTTATGGACGTGGGTATCACATAAGCATACACAACTGCAATAACAAGGACAATAACAAAATATATGATTCCCGTCCTGATGTAATAAGCATTGGTGGCAGAAAGAACCGAGCTTGCACTTTTGTAATCCTTTTCACCAATTCTTTTATAGAGTGCCTGGGTTGTGGCAAGACCTACCCCCGCCTCCAAAAGACACATATATGTAAAAATCTGTTTTATTGTTGAAAGAACGCCATTGACCTCTGAGCCAAAGTTCTCAAGATATAATCTTGGCAAAAGAAAGCTCAGCGATATAAGCACAACCTGGTACACAAGTGAAGAAATCAGATTGTTCTTTATTCTTGAATCTTTGTTGGTCAAACCGTCACCCCCATCAATAAAGCCGTCAAATCCGCAACTGCCTTAAATGTTGTCAAACACAATTGCAGATATAATCTTCGGTAGCATTCTCTTTTGGAATTATTCTTCCGGGATTTCCTATAACAACACTATGGTCAGGAACATCAAAATTAACATAGGTAAGAGGTGCAACAAGAACATCACTTCCGATTTTAACATTTCCAACCACAACAGCATTTGTTCCAATCCAGCAATTGTCCGAAATCTGCGGTGCGCCTTTTCGCTTTCCACGGTTCTCCATCCCAATTGTCACGCCTGTGCCAATATTGATGTTTTTGCCCAAAACTGCATCGGGATGAATTATCACCCGTCCCAGATGCCCGATGTAAAAGCCTTCGCCAATGTTGGTTCTGGCAGGAATCTGAATTTGAGTCCTGTTTGACAAGCGCAGAAGCCTTAACATATAAAGAGCCTTCAAGGGCAGGAACTTGCACACATTTGCTTTTCGGAATACCGAAATATATTTTAGTTCAAGGGGACGGAAAACCTTTTTCAAAAAAGGTTCGCCCCTTTTGCCGTAATATCTGTATAAGTCTTTTTTAAAAACGCTGTTCATGTTTTTTCACACTCATTTTTCTTTTGATTCAAGAAATATTTTTCTGGTGACAAAGTTATAAACCGGCACAATTACCATAGCAAAGAGTTTTACAATCAGATAATATACAGATGTAAACTTCACACCAATCCACAAAATAAGCTGATTTAAGCACAGTCCGCCAACACTGAGGACAACAAATATAATAAATTCTTTCAGCTTGCTTTGTTTTTTGCCTTTAAACACAAAGGACATACTCAGAATATAGTTCACGGTAACGGAAACACAAAAGGATATTGCCGAGGCAATCAGCACATCTGCATGTAAAAGCTCTTTTAAGGCAACAAGAACCCCCACATCAACAATGGCGGCAACAATGCCCACTACCCCAAACTTAATCAGCTGCAACAACATTTGTGCATCCTCCGTTATTCCTTGGCAAAGACCCAAAGAGTATCCTTAACATCATCAGTATTATCCGTCAGATTGTATACACTGAGAATAACTGTTTCGCCGTTGACTTTTTTATATGTAATTGACGGTATTTTGCCTTCCGATATTTGACGTTTTATTGCATCATAATTCAAAAAGCTCATAACCGCTCTGTGAAAATCAGAATGCACCGTATCATTAATATATTTTTTGAGTAATCTTGAAAAGTTTTCTTCGTTTTCTTTATACCCAAGATATGCCGGCATAAGGATTCTATGAGCATTGTCCGTATCAAGAGACACTCTGTATATACCGTTGTAATGCTCCTTTAAAACAGAAATCAATGTATCAATTTCTCTGATACCGGTTTTGGTCTGGCTGTAGCTTTTGTCCGTATCTTCGGCTATGCTGGTCTGCTCCTTGTTCTGATAATACTGAGCTTTTGCCTCATACATTCTGACTTCAGCTTCGCGAACCATTTCCTCGCAGTTTGTATTCCGATTTCGGTAAGACATACCAATTGCCACATTATAGCCTCTTGGTTTCAGTTGCTCAATGAAGGCATCTATGCTCTGGTTAACATCTTCATGGCTGATTTTCTTTGCGAATACCAAAAACTCATCGCCACCCATACGGTAAATGTACTGACCAAAGAACACTTCCTTCAATGAATTTGCAATATAAATGAGCATTTCATCGCCTGCGGCGTGTCCGTATTTGTTATTTCGGATATGTAGCTCATTGACGTCAATATAAATACAGGAGAACATTTCCGGCTTTTCTTCATCAAACACCAGAATATCCTTTTTATATGCCACACGGTTTAAAGCTCCGGTAAGCGAATCTGTTGTTGCAGCAAGCTCTGTCCGGTTAAGATGCTTTTTGTTGTATATGGCAATGGAGAAACAAACCGCAACATCGCCAATGAGCTTTCTGATGGCAGAACTCTTTTTGGGGTTAATTGTTCCAAGAATGCTGACGTGGTTGTTCTTGTCTGAAATAATGGCAAAAGAAACATCCTTGATGCCCTGATTCAACAAAAAGTGATATAATTCCGGATTGGTTTTTGAAAGATGGTTGTTGGTAACAATCTGCATGAATCCGGTGGACAAATCATCGGTATGAACAGTTGCCGCATATCTGAAAAGCTCGCCAATAAAATACTTTCTTTCATCGCCCACCAAACGATTATCCTTTAGGGAGGGTTTTATGTAGTAATAATCTTCGCCGTCGGTATCCGCAAAAAAGGCAGAACGGGCGCTTGAAAATTCTTTTATTCTTCTCAAGGCAGTTTTTATATTTTCGTGTTGCTGGTTTATCTCCAAAAGAAGATGTCTGATATAGGACGACTCCGAATTTAATTTTGCTCTGTTTTTCTCGGTCCTTAGTATCAGTTCAAGGTAAATTGCTATAACCAGAATAATTATGGCAAAAATAACAAGTAAATTACTGGATATTTTATGGGTTTCCTCAAATACCTGTGTTTCATAACGGGCAAGCATAATTCCCCAGTCAAAGTCCTCAATCAAGGAATAGTGAATATACAAATCCTCGCCCGTACGTATTGACTTGAATGAGGAATAACCATTTTCACCGCTTGCCAACGCCTCATAAGAATATCCGTCGTTATATTCTCTGTTTTTCAGGCTTAACAGTTCATCGGGGCTTTCATTTATTGTATCAATAATAAACTTTCCTGTTGCTTTATCATAAACAAAAAGCTGTGCATCAAGCTCCTTTGCCATATCACTATATTTTTTGTTTATAGTGTCAATCTTGATGATGCCATACATAATACCAACGGTTTCGCCGTTCACCCGAATGGGAACAGAGCTGCGGACCACCTGCTGATTGGGGATTGAATAGCTGAAGGTTCTGCCGGTGATATGCTCACCCAAAAGAGCCTGCTCCTCAAAGGATATTTGTCCGCTCAAATCATAGGTTCCGTCCTTTGTAATAAAGGTACAGTCCGGATTAAGGATGCCGATTCTGGCAAACAAACCAATGGGCTTAAAGGAGTCAAACATACGGTCATAGCCTTTTCCGTCGGCATAGAGCTTTGATGCAAAGTTTGCCAGAGTAATGAGATTTTCTCTGTCCGATTTCAACTGCAAGGTCAGGTCGTCCTTAATCTGTTTGGTCTGAATATGAAGCATTTCATACGCATCTTCCTCAGCCTTGATAAAAAAAGATACAACCATTGTGAAAAATACTGCACATATCAAAACCGCAGTGATAACAGTATATACAATATTATTTTGTCTTTGCTTTTTCCGTTCGTAAGTTAATGCCATTTTTGTTTGCATCTTCTTTCTTGTAATCAATTATTTATTGCAAATTTTTCATTCATACGACCTTTAGATTATATTCTGTTTTATTATATCATATATTTCTTTTAAAATCAATACTTATAAAACTATTCTCTCTTATCTCCTATCCGGAAACGGCAATTTTTTAGAGAAAAGAGAAAAAAGAAACGACAATTTTCGCATCGAAAATTGTCGTTTCTTTTTGGTGGAGGCAGAACAATATAGATGCATGTATTAAAATAAGCTTTGCGTGAGCAAAGCCACCT
>JAFSDN010000104.1 GCA_017436245.1 Clostridia bacterium | reverse complement strand
TTGTTTCCCGAGCAGGCAGTTAACTGGAGTTTAATGAGCCGATTGATTGAAGGTAAAAAAGATATTAAGGTGCTTAACTTATTCGTCTATACAGGTGCCGCAACCTTGGCTTGTGCGGCGGCAGGCGCTCAAGTAACTCACGTTGATGCGTCAAAAGGGATGGTGCTTTGGGCAAAGGATAACGCTGTTGCAAGCGGACTTGCAGACAGACCTATTCGTTGGTTGGTTGACGACTGTATTAAGTTTGTTCGTCGCGAAATTCGTCGCGGCAACAAATATGACGGCATTGTTATGGACCCACCTTCATATGGCCGTGGTCCTAATGGTGAGGTATGGAGACTTGAAGAGCAAATTTATGAATTGTTGCAACTTTGCGACGAGCTTTTAAGTGATAAACCTTTGTTCTTTGTGTTAAATTCTTATACAACAGGCTTGTCACCTTGTGTTATGAAATATCTTGTAACAACGGTTATTTCATCAAAGCGTGGCGGTACGGTTGAATGTGATGAAATAGGATTACCTGTAACTTCCACAGGAATGGCGTTGCCTTGTGGCAATACTGCCGTGTGGAGATGTGATTGAAGGGATAGTTTTGAATAAAATAATTGAACTGAATAATGTTTCCTTTTCATACCCTGTTGACGATGGAGAAACGCCTGAAAAGGTTATAAGTGATTTGAGCTTTTCTATTGAAAAAGGCTCATTTACCGCAGTTTTAGGGCATAATGGATGCGGAAAATCTACCATGGCTAAACTCTTTAACGGTCTTAACCGCGCTACGTCAGGAACGGTTCTTGTTAATGGAATGGATACGTCTGATGAATCAAAAGAAATGGAAATAAGGCGAACTGTCGGGCTTGTTTTTCAAAATCCCGACAATCAGCTTGTTTCAACCATTCTTGAAGAAGACGTTGCTTTTGGACCTGAAAATTTGGGTGTAGACCCAAAGGAAATAAGGCAGAGAGTTGACTGGGCGCTTAAAACTGTTGGTATGTATGAATACCGCACCCACGACACCCATAAGTTATCAGGCGGACAGAAGCAAAGGGTTGCTATTGCAGGAATGCTGGCAATGAATCTTGATTGTCTTGTTCTTGATGAACCCACTGCAATGCTTGACCCAAAAGGAAGGAAAGAGGTTATTTCAACCATTACCAAACTTAACAAAGAACTTGGAATGACTGTTGTTTTGATAACTCATTATATGGATGAGGCTGCAGTTGCCGATAGGGTTGCAGTTATGGATGAGGGTAGAATAGTTCTTGACGGAACACCTAAAGAGGTCTTTTCTCACGTTGATAAGTTAAAACAAATCGGATTAGATGTTCCGCAACCTACCGAACTTATTTATGAATTGAAGAAATCAGGTTTGGATTTACCTGATGGGGTTTTGTTTGACGATGAATGTACCAATGTGATAATTAAGGCGTTGGGTATATAATTTTAATTGGAGGAAGTAAGTTGGCTTTCATTTCAACTAAAGGATTGACCTATGTTTACGGGCAGGGAACTCCCTTTGTTAAACAGGCAATCACTGATATAAATATTGATATTGAACTGAATACTACTTATGCTTTGATTGGCCACACCGGTTCCGGCAAATCAACTCTTGTTCAGCACTTGAATGGATTGATAAAGCCGACATCGGGTCAGGTTTTTGTTGACGGTGTTGATATTTGGTCAGACCATAAAAACATTCGTGACATTCGTTTTCAGGTGGGACTTGTTTTTCAGTACCCTGAATATCAGCTTTTTGATGAAACTGTCGCTAAGGATATTGCTTTTGGTCCCCGTAATTTAAAACTTGATGAAGCAGAAATTAAAAATAGGGTAGAGTGGGCGGCAGATGTTGTTGGATTAAAGCCGTCTCTTCTTGAAAAATCCCCCTTTGACCTATC